>JBAQER010000363.1:0-4577 GCA_049286845.1 Bradyrhizobium sp. | reverse complement strand
TTCCCGCTCAGGCTCTGCTCGCGCCCGGCCGAGTCCTTCCAGGTGAGACCGGCTTTCGACTCGAACGTGGCGACATCCGACAGCGAGGCGCTGGTGTATTTCTGCAGCCGCACGCCGCGACCGCGCGCCATTTCCGGCACCTGTTCGAGCGGGAACAGCACCATCTTGTGGTTGGTGCCGATCACGGCAACGGTGTCGCCCGACACGGTCGCGATTGCGCAGGCCTCGTTCGGCATCTCGACGTTCAGCACCTGCTTGCCCTTGCGGGTATTGCCGACGCAATCGTCCTCGCTCACGATAAAGCCCTGCCCTTCCAGGCTCGCGATCAGGAACTTGCGGCCGCCCTTGTTGACGAACAGCGACACGATCGCCGCGTCCTGGTCCATGTCGATGAACATCCGGATCGGCTCACCGTGGCCGCGCCCGCCCGGCAGCTTTGCCACATCGAGCGAATAAAACTTTCCGTTAGTCGCGAACAACAAGAGCTTCGACGTGGTCTCGGCGAAGAAGGCCTGATCGAGCTTGTCGTCGGTCTTGAAGGTCAGCCCCGAGAGATCGGCGACATGGCCCTTCAGCGTGCGGACCCAGCCCTTCTCGGAAACGACGACGGTGACCGGCTCGCGCTCGACGAAGGCTTCCTCGATCGCGGCAAGATCGTGCTCGGGCGCGTCGGCGAATTGGGTGCGGCGCTTGCCGAGCGGCGTCTTCGGCCCGAAAATGTCGCGCACCTTGCGGACTTGCTCGCCGACCTTGGACCATTGCTCGGCCTCGGAAGCGAGAACGGCCTTGATGCCCTTCAATTCGGCGCGAAGATTCTTGTCCTCGGTGCGGATCTCGAATTCCTCGAGCTTGCGCAAACTGCGCAGCCGCATGTTGAGGATGGCGTCGGCCTGGATCTCCGTCAGCTTGAACGCCTTCATCAAGGCCGGCTTCGGCTCGTCCTCGGTGCGGATAATCTTGATCACCTTGTCGATATTCAGATAGGCGATCAGGTAGCCGCCGAGCACCTCCAGCCGGTGCTCGATCTGCTCTTTGCGATAGTTGGTACGCCGCACCAGCACATCGCGCAGATGGTCGAGCCATTCGCGCAGGCACTCGGCCAGCCCAAGCACCTTGGGGATGCGGCCCTTCACCAGCACGTTGAGGTTCAGGGGAATCCGGCTTTCCAGCTCGGTAAGCTTGAACAGCGATTCCATCAGCAGTTCAGGATCGACCGCGCGGGACTTCGGCTCGATCACGAGCCGGATGTCTTCGGCGGATTCGTCGCGGACGTCGCCGACCAGCGGCAGCTTCTTCTCGTTCAGCAGTTCGGCGATCTTCTCGACCAGCCGCGACTTCTGCACCAGCCATGGAATTTCCGATATGACCACGACCCAGGTGCCGCGAGCACCCTCTTCCTGGCTCCATTTGGCACGGGTGCGGAACGAGCCGCGCCCGGTCATATAGGCTTCCGCGATGCTCTCCTTGGAATCGACGATGATGCCGCCGGTCGGGAAATCCGGACCCTTGACCCATTTCAAGAGCGACTTCGACTTGGCGTCGGGCTTGTCGATCAGGTGCAGTGCCGCGTCGCACAGCTCTGCCGCATTGTGCGGCGGGATCGAGGTCGCCATGCCGACCGCGATGCCCTGCGCACCGTTGGCGAGCAGGTTCGGAAAGCCGCCCGGCAGCACGACCGGCTCTTTCGACTGGCCGTCGTAATTGGCGCGGAATTCGACGCCGTCCTCGTCGATGCCTTCAAGCAAAAGCCGCGCGACCTCGGTCATGCGGGCTTCGGTGTAGCGGTAGGCGGCGGGATTATCGCCGTCGATATTGCCGAAATTGCCCTGGCCGTCGACCAGCGGATAGCGCGAGGAAAAATCCTGGGCGAGCCGCACCAGCGCGTCGTAGATCGATTGATCGCCGTGCGGATGGAACGAGCCCATCACGTCGCCGACGATTTTCGCGGATTTCTTGAACGGCGTGCCGGGATCGAGCCGTAAGAGGCGCATGCCGTAGAGAATGCGCCGGTGCACCGGCTTCAGGCCATCGCGGGCGTCCGGCAGCGCGCGGTGCATGATGGTCGAGAGCGCGTAAGCGAGGTAGCGCTCCTCGAGCGCATCGCGCAGCATGACCTCGTGGATCTCAGCCGGCTCCGGCGGAATCAGTCGTTTTCCCATGGGGAGGAGTTAAACTTTTGGAGCGAATCGGGCAAGGCACGAATCAGTGCGATTCGTCCTCACCGGGTGGTCCCGGCAAACGCGGATCAGCCTTGTTCTAACGGCCCGCGAACACGTTGCCGCTCTGGATCGAACAACTTGGCGAACTGGTACTGGCCGAATCGAGCACATACATCGAACCGTTCGGCCCCCGGCGCTGAATCTTCGCACCCCCCGCTTTGGCGTCGATTACGGATAACGTGCAACTCGAAAAGCCGGGATCGAACGTTGCGACGTATTGCCGAGCGCCGCTGGCGAAGGCTTCGGTCCCGACCAGTCGATTGCCCTCGAGTCGTACCGAGCCGCCCCTGGCGCCGGTTTCGCCGGGACCGAGCTCCCCGCTACGCGCGGACCCTCGCCCTGCGGTCTTGAGCTGCATGCGAAGGAAAGTGCGGCCCGCGGAGCTGACGTAAACGATGCGGGTATTGACGTTGGAAAAGCCTTTGGTCGTGCCGTCGACGCTGGTCGCCGTGCCCGAGGTGCTCCAGGACATCGTGATGGTCTTGTCCAACAAGCCCGCCGGCGCGCAGAACGCCGAACTTGCGCCCATCATCGCAGCGAGAAATACCATCAATCGCGTCATGAAATGCCCCACTCGCTGGAGAAAAAGATCGGCTCGAAAACGAAAATCCTACCGGCAGGACGTCGGCATTGCAACGGGACAGCACCACCGGTGCGGAGGCTGCCCTTTGGGGCTCACGGCCTCACGGAACCGCCACCCTCGCCCGGTGCTTCGTCACCGCGTTGATAAAACCATCGCGGGCGTCGGAATGGCCCTGCCCACGCGGCTCCAGCACGTGGCGCAGCAGGAACAAGCCGGTGAGCTGAAAGCCGTCCTGCAGGTCCTGGTCCGACCAGCCGTTCGGACCGCCGCCTCCCTCGCGCAAGAACGCCGGCAGCCGCAGCAGCCGGTCGCGCCAGGGATCGCCGGCCCGCCGCGACACCGCGCCGCCGGATTTCGGCGAGACATAGATCAGGTCCGACGTCTCGCCGGTGGCGGCGCAGTTTTCCAGGTCGAGCCCGAAGCCGAGTTCGGCCAGCATCGCCAGCTCGAATTTGATCAGATGGACCGCAGCCTCGCCGATGTCGTCGAAATCATCCAGCGTGCGCTCCAGCATCTCGTAGATGTCCTGATGCGGATCGCGTTCCGGCAGCAGCCGCGCCAGCGAGGCCAGATGGGTCACGCCGTACGTCGCATGCGACGACGCCAGCACGGTGGCGGCGCGCAGCCGCGTGCCCTCGATGACGTAATAGCCGAGATGCTCGTCGAGCCGCGCCCGCCACACCGCAGTGACGCTGTTGCCGGGCTGCAGCATCGGCCGCATACGTTTTCCCGCGCCACCGCGCACCAGGCCGAGGTGGCGGCCGTGGCCGCGTGTCAGCAGTTCGACGATGGCGGAAGATTCGCCATGCCGCCGCACCCCCAGCACGATGCCTTCGTCGGTCCATTCCATGGGGTCGAGTGTATAGGATTCCGGCGAGGGACGCAGCAACCTCACCGCCGTCATTCCGGGGCGATGCAAGGCATCGAACCCGGAATCTCGAGATTCTCCGGTGCGCAATCGCGCACCGTAGTTCGCGTCTTCGACGCGCCCCGGAATGACGATACGTCACGCGTTGAACCAGCCAACGGCATCGCCGGTGAAGGAAAAATACAGGCCCGCCGCCGTCAGCGCGCAGGACACGATCTCGATGCCGCTGTCGAACCCGACGCCCCTTTCGCCCACGATCTGCACCAGCGAGATTACCGACAGCACCAGGGCCGCGGCCAGCGCCCAGCGCGGCCAGTTCTTGCGCCGCCGCGCGGCGAGCCAGACAAAGTAGACCAAAAGCAGGATCAGGCCGGCCGCCATCAGGGTCGCGACCATGATCATCGATTCCGTCATCTGCGCATTCGCCGTCCGCTCCGCAAACGCCACCGACAGCGTGTCGAGCATCAGCGACAGATACAGCAGCACTTCGAACCACACGACGTTTCTGGGTACGGTCATCGGGACGCCGGCTATTCCTTGGGGAATTCTAGTCCCATTTCACGGTAGCGGTTGGGATCGTCGCCCCAGTTCTCGCGCACCTTGACGAACAGGAACAGGTGCACCGGAACGCCGACGATTTCGGCAATCTCTTTTCGCGCATCCGCGCCGATCGACTTGATGGTGGCGCCGCCCTTGCCGAGCACTATCTTGCGCTGGCTTTCGCGCTCGACAAAGATCGTCTGCTCTATGCGGATCGATTTATCCTTGCGCTCGGTCCAGGTGTCGGTCTCGACGGTGGACTGATACGGCAGTTCCTGATGCAGCTGCCGGAAAATCTTCTCTCGGGTGATTTCCGCCGCCAAATGCCGCATCGGCGCATCCGACATCTGGTCTTCCGGGTAATGGA
>JBAQER010000362.1:0-5784 GCA_049286845.1 Bradyrhizobium sp. | reverse complement strand
ACAAATCGGTGAAAATCGTCGGCAGCAAGGAAGCCGTCAGAGCGGCTATTCTCGGCAAACCCAGCCCCCTCCAAAACGTTCGTGGTTTGGGACCGGAATGGCGCGCCCGAAGAGATTCGAACTCCTGACCCCTAGATTCGTAGTCTAGTGCTCTATCCAGCTGAGCTACGGGCGCGTTTTTCGCTTGGCATGCCGGGCTTGAGAGCCCAGCGGCATCCGATAAAAAGGGTTCGGAAACGCCGCGAAAGAGCGCTCTAGCTACCTGCTCCGGCCGGGATTGGCAAGGTCCGGATTGCGGTAGCTGCCCATGCATCCGACCGGGGTAAACGGGCAAAAAGGCAGCAATTTCAGGTAAGCGGCGGGCCTTACGCCCGCGCACGCTCGTTGCGGACGCTCTGCAGTTCCACCGGCCGGTCCGGGATCGTGATCCGGAAGGTGGCGCCGATGGTTCCTTCCACCAGGTGGATCTCGCCGCCATGGGCGCGGACCAGTTCGGCGGCAATGGCGAGGCCGAGCCCGCTGCCGCCCGGCCGTCCTGAGGTCTGGAATGCCTCGAACAGGTGTTCGCGGGCCTTTGGGGGGACGCCGGGGCCGGTGTCGGAAACCTCCATGATGGCAACCGAACCCTCGCGGCGGCCGGTGATGCGAATCTGCATGGTCGCGGCGTCGCTTTTCGGGCGGCTTTCGAGCGCCTGCGCGGCGTTGCGCACGAGGTTGAGCAGCACCCGGAACAGCTGGTCGGGGTCGGCGTCGACCGAGAGCCCGCGCTCGATCGCGCTGATCCAGGCGATCGACGCCTCGGTGGCGAGCCCTGCGGATTCCCGCACCTCGGCCACCACAGGCTCGATCAGCGTCATGCGGCGGTCGGGGGAGGCCTCCTGGGCGCGGCCATAGGACAAGGTCGACTGGCAGAACGCGATGGCGCGCTCCAAAGAGCGCATCAGTTTCGGCGCAAAGCGCTGCACCCGGGGATCGGGCACGCTGGCGAGCTGGTCCGACAATAGCTGCGAGGACGCGAGAAGATTGCGCAGATCGTGGTTGATCTTGGATACCGCGAGGCCAAGCGCGGCGAGCCGGCTCTTCTGATGCAGCATCGACACCAGGTCGCGCTGCATGTCGGACAATTCGCGTTCGGCGACGCCGATCTCGTCGCCGCGCTGGCTGGGCACGATGATGTGGGCCGAACTCTCGGGATTCTCGTGGAATCCGACCAGGCTCGCGGTCAGCCGCCGCATCGGCCGCACGAACAGGTAATGCAAGGCAAGATAGACGAGGCCTGCGGTCAATCCCGCGATCAGCAGCGAAACCACCAGCACGTTGCCGGAAAAGCGGTACATCGCCTGGCGCAGCGGCGCTTCATCGATCACCACCTCGATGAACTGGGCGCCGCCCGGCGCCGGCCCGACCACGCGGATCGTTTGATTGCCGGTTTCCAGCATGATCTCGAACGCATCGACGATGGCCGACCACACCGTGATCTCGCGCATGTCGACGTCGTGGTCGATCGCCGGCGGCAAATCGGCGCTGGCGAGCAGCCGGCGCTGCTGCCCCATCTTGATGGCGACCGCGCGGGCGCCGATGCTTTTCAGGATTTGCCGCGACAGCGAATCCGGAACCATGCCCGACGGGGCGGCATCCAGCACCAGCGCGGCGGTATTGGCCGCGGCGAGCCGGTCGTTCAGCCGGTTCATCCGGAAATTGGCGATCGCCGGCACGTAGATCATGAGCCCTGCGATCATCACCAGCGGAATGGTCAGCAGCAGCAGCTTGCCGGACAGCCCAAGCCGGCGCGGCGACCCGGGCCGCGGCGTTTCGGTGGCTGGCTGTGGGTCGGTCACTGACACGAATCTGCTTTCGATAGCGCGAATTTGAGGATGCGTCTGGCCCTCGTACCGGTCAAATTACGGATCGCTAATGTCCGCCTGATCCGGATCTAATGGGCAGGAGGGCGGGTCGCCATGCTCGCCCTCAAAAACACCACGAAAACCGATATATTCGCGCCAATTGCGCCGTTTCGAAGGGCTTCAATTGCGGCATCCCGCAACATTGACGAAAACAGGACGCTCCCGTATAAGCCGCGCCAACTGTCCGCGATGACCCGGTCCGACCGGGGCGGTTCGTTTTTGGGCCGGAAACGGCCCGTTTTGGGCCGAACAGCATCACCGGACTTACCTCATTAATCAGGCAAATTGCCCGGTCAGCGGAGAACGACCCGTGAAGCGGACTTATCAACCCAGCAAACTGGTGCGCAAGCGCCGTCACGGCTTCCGCGCCCGTCTGGCGACCGCCGGCGGCCGCAAGGTCCTCGCCGCGCGCCGCGCCCGGGGCCGCAAGCGTCTGAGCGCCTGAGCCCGGGCCTCCCGGAGATTCCATCATGGATCGGCTAAGGCAGCGGGCGGACTTCCTCGCCGTTGCCAATGGCGCGCGGGCCAACAGCGCTGCCTTCGTGCTGCAGGGCCGCCGCCGCGACGATGACGGTCCGATCCGGATTGGCTTTACGGTTACCAAAAAGAACGGCACCGCCACCGAGCGCAATCGCATCCGGCGCAGGCTTCGCGAACTGGTGAAGCGGCTGGACGTCATATCCATGCGACCGCACAGTGATTATGTGCTAGTCGGCCGTCGGGCCGCCCTTACCTGCGACTTTGCGACCATGCTCGACGATCTCCGCTCGGCGCTGCATCGCCTCGAGCGGCAGCCATCCAGGACGGCAAGCCGCCATCCGAATTGAATGACGAGACCTTGAACGATGACCGATAATCGCAACACCATCCTCGCCGTCATTCTGTCCGGCCTCGTGCTGATCGGCTGGCAATATTTCTACAATGTCCCGCAGATGGAGAAGCAGCGCGCGCAGCAGGCCCAGAGCGAGCAGGCCAAGCAGCCCGCGCCGCAGGCCGGCAGCCCGGCCACCCCCTCGACCACGCCGCAGACCGGCACGCCGCCAGCGGCCAATGCGCCCGCACCGAGCCAGCCGGCATCGGCGCCGCTGGTGGTCACCCGCGAGGTCGCCATCAACGCCAACCCGCGCATCAAGATCGAAACCCCGCGGGTCTCCGGCAGCATTTCCCTGAAGGGCGCGCGGATCGACGATCTGGCGCTGGTGCAGTTCCGCAACACCGTCGATCCCAAATCGCCCGCGATCGTGCTGTTCTCGCCTTCCGGCACGGCGACGCCCTATTACGCGGAATTCGGCTGGGTCGCCGCCGCCGGCTCGACGGTGCGGATACCCGACCAGAACACGGTATGGCAGCAGGAAGGCTCGGGCAGCCTTGCGCCGAACAGCCCGGTGACGCTGAAATACGACAATGGCGACGGCCTCACCTTCCGCCGCACCATTGCGATCGACGAGCGCTACCTCTTCACCATCAAGGACGACGTTACCAATATCGGCAATGCCCCGGTCACACTCTATCCGTTCGCGCTGATCTCGCGGCACGGCACCCCGCATGTCGAGGGCTATTACATCCTGCATGAAGGCCTGATCGGCTATCTCGGCGAGCAGGGCCTGCAGGAGTACGGCTACAAGAAGATCGACGACGACAAGGTGAAGACCTTCAATGTCACCAATGGCTGGCTCGGCATCACCGACAAGTACTGGGCCTCGGCGCTGCTCCCGGACACAACCGCAAAGCTGCAGGCGCGGTTCTCGTCCAACCTGGTCGGCGCCACGCGCACCTATCAGACCGACTATCTGCAGGATCCGCAGACCATCGCGATCGGCGGCACCGGCTCTTCCAATGCACGGCTGTTCGCCGGCGCCAAGGAAGCCAGCGTCGTCGGCATCAATTTTCCGTTCGCCGGCCTCGGCGGCTACAACAAGCAGCTTGGGCTGAACCACTTCGATCTCTTGATCGACTGGGGCTGGTTCTATTTCATCACCAAGCCGATGTTCCTGGCGCTGGACTTCTTCTACCATCTGGTCGGCAATTTCGGCGTCGCCATCCTGCTGGTGACCGTGCTGGTGAAGCTGCTGTTCTTCCCGCTGGCCAACAAGTCCTACGCCTCGATGGCGAAGATGAAGTCGGTGCAGCCGCAGCTGGCCGCGCTGAAGGAGCGCTTTCCCGACGACAAGGTGAAGCAGCAGCAGGAGATGATGGAAATCTACAAGAAGGAGAAGATCAACCCGATCGCCGGTTGTCTTCCCGTCGCCTTGCAGATTCCGGTGTTCTTCTCGCTCTACAAGGTGCTGTTCGTCACCATCGAAATGCGCCACGCGCCGTTCTACGGCTGGATCAAGGACCTGTCGGCGCCCGATCCGACCACGATCTTCAACCTGTTCGGACTTCTTCCGTTCGATCCGATGACGCTCGGACCGGCGATCGGCCCGTATCTGATGCTGGGCGTGTGGCCGATCATCATGGGGCTCACGATGTGGTTCCAGATGAAGCTCAATCCGACGCCGCCGGATCCGACCCAGAAGATGATCTTCGACTGGATGCCGCTGATCTTCACCTTCATGCTCGCCTCGTTCCCGGCGGGGCTCGTGATTTACTGGGCATGGAACAACCTGCTTTCGGTGCTGCAGCAGAGCTACATCATGCGCCGCAACGGCGTGAAGGTGGAATTGTTCGACAACCTCAAGGCCACGTTCACGCCGAAGAAGGCGGAGCAGAAGACCTGACCAAGTCCTCATCCTGAGGAGCGCGCTCGAGCGCGCGTCTCGAAGGATGGGCCACGGGCCTCATGATTCGAGACGGCGCTGAAGGGCGCCGCCTCGCTATGAGGGCACAGAAAGCCCCGCGCATGACCGCCGAACCCGATGCTGACCTGATCGAGCAGGGCAGAAAACTGTTCGCCGGCGACTGGCAGTTCATCTGGGCCTCGCCCTCGATCGAAACGCTGCCGCCGATGGCGGGCGTGGAGGTCGCGTTCGCCGGCCGTTCCAATGTCGGCAAATCCAGCCTGATCAACGCACTGACCGGCCGCAACGCGCTGGCGCGGACCTCTCATACGCCGGGCCGCACCCAGGAACTGATCTTCTTCGAAGGCCCCGACAATATGGGCTTCCGGCTGGTCGACATGCCCGGCTACGGCTACGCCTCCGCGCCAAAGGCGAAAGTCGCGTCATGGACCGCGTTGATCCACAAATTCCTGCAGGGCCGCGCCAGCCTGGCGCGGGTCTATGTGCTGATCGATGCCCGGCACGGCCTCAAGGAGGTCGATCTCGACGTGCTGAAGACGCTCGATAAATCCGCCGTCAGCTATCAGGTCGTGCTCACCAAGGCCGATCAGGTGAAGCCGGCCGAGCTGGAGCAGCGCGTCGTCGACATCAAGGCGGCGCTGGCCAAACATCCCGCCGCCTTTCCGGAAATCCTGGTGACCTCCTCGCGCACCGGTGCCGGCATGCCCGAATTGCGCGCCGCCATGGTGCGGCTGCTCGCCGAGCGGAGTTGACGATGGAAGCGCGGCTGTCCCGCATCCTGATCGTGCTGGCCGGCGTCATGGGCGCCGATGGCGTGATCCTGGCGGCGGCCTCCGCGCATCAGGCCGATGCCGCGCGGCTGGCGTCGGCGTCATCGATGCTGCTGTTTCACGCCTTGGCCGTGCTCGGCACCGCGGCGCTGGCCGACCGTGGCATCATTCATGCCCGAATCGGAATCCTGGCCGCATCGGGCTTTGTCCTCGCCACCGCCCTGTTCGCCGGCGACCTGACGCTGCGGCAATATGCCGGCCACGGGCTGTTCCCCTTTGCCGCCCCGACCGGCGGCACGCTTTTGATCGCGAGCTGGCTGGCGCTGGCGGTGGCCGCCGCATGGCCGAAACGAGGATGACTTCCTTCCC
>JBAQER010000361.1:0-12989 GCA_049286845.1 Bradyrhizobium sp. | reverse complement strand
GTTCGGCAGCGTCAGCTTGAAGTCGTAGCCTGATGTCGAGATGATCTTGTTCCAGCGCAACAGGCCCTTGACGCAGTCCTGGCTGTAATCGTCGCGCAGCCGCATGTTGAGCGCGGTGAGCGCCGGCTCGTCGACGCGCTTGATCTCGCCGTTGACCAGCTTGAGCACCGGATAGGTGTCGTTCTTCAGTTGGTGATCGTCCTTGATCTGGGTCTCGTGATAGCGGCCCTTGATGCCGGCATTGAAAGCGTTGGCCGCGTTGGTGGAGACCTCCGAGCCGAACAGGTCGAGCGACAGCGTGTAATGCAGGTTCAGCTTCTTCTGGATGGTCGGCAGATCGATCACCCCGAGCGCGCGGACCCTGGCGATATCGGCGGGATCACTGATCCCTGCGGCCTTCATGGCTTCACAGGTCCGCTGCACCACGCGGCTGATGCCGGTCTCGCCGACGAACATGTGATGCGCCTCCTCGGTCAGCATGAAGCGGCAGGTGCGCGACAACGGATCGAAGCCGGACTGCGCCAGCGAGTGCAGCTGCATCTTGCCGTCGCGGTCGGTGAAATAGGTGAACATGAAGAACGACAGCCAGTCCGGCGTCGCCTCGTTGAAGGCGCCCAGCATGCGCGGCGCGTCGGCGTCGCCCGAACGCCGGCGCAACAGATCGTCGGCCTCCTCGCGGCCGTCGCGGCCGAAATATTTCTGCAGGAGATAGACCATGGCCCAGAGATGGCGGCCTTCCTCGACATTGACCTGGAACAGGTTGCGCAGGTCGTAGAGCGAGGGCGCGGTCTTGCCGAGATGGCGCTGCTGCTCGACCGAAGCCGGTTCGGTGTCGCCCTGGATCACGATCAGGCGCCGCAGCATGGCACGATGCTCGCCGGGGACTTCCTGCCAGGCAGGCTCGCCGTAATGTTCCCCGAACGGGATGACGCGATTCTCTTCCTGTGGAGCAAGCAGGATGCCCCAGCGGTAATCCGGCATCTTCACATAGTCGAACTTGGCCCAGCCGCGCGGATCGACCGAATAGGCGGTGCGCAGGTAAACCAGCGACTGCTGGAAGCCTTCCGGGCCCATGTCACCCCACCAGTTCATGTAGCCGGGGTGCCAGCCCTCCAGCGCCTTGAGCACCTGCCGATCCTCGCTGAGATTCACGTTGTTGGGAATCTTGGTGGAATAGTCGACGTTCATGATGTTGACGTTCATGGCAAGCTCTCCCGTGTCGGACGGTGTTGTTTGGCGTAACTCGCAGCTTCCATCACCAACAGATACTAAATCACCAACAGATACTAATATGTCTCGACATGATAGCGCCCGCTCTCGCGCATGGCAGGTTTCAGCGCCGACCAGTCGAGCGATGCGGCACGGCAGGCATCGGCGAAAGCTTCGTCGACACCGCTTTCCATGCCCCTGAGCCCGCAAATATAGACGTGAGTATTGGAATCGGCGAGCAGTTTCGCGATTTCCCCGGCCTCGGAGCGGATACGGTCCTGCACATAGACGCGAGGCTCGTTCGGCACACGCGAATAGCAGAAGAACTTTCCGAGCAATTTCTCCGGCACCTTCTGCAACGGCCCGAAATACGGCAATTCTTCGGGCCGCCGCGCGCCAAAGAACAGAAGCAGCCTTCCCGCAGCGTCCGGCATCGCACGGCGGCGGCGCTCGGTGAAGCCGCGGAACGGTGCGGAACCGGTACCCGTGCAGATCATGATGATATTCGCGGCCGGATCGTCCGGCATCAGGAAGGTCGCGCCGAAGGGACCGGTGACCTGGATCTTCGCGCCGCGCGGAAGGTCACAGAGATAATTCGAGCACAAGCCGCCATCTACCCGCTTCACGGTAAGGGCGAGGTTGTTGGCGTTTCGTTTCTCGCCGTCGCGCGAACTGGCGACGGAATACAGCCGCGGATGATGGGCATTGCCGCCGGCATCGACGCCGGGCACGACGATGCCGATGCTTTGGCCTTCCAGAACCGGAAACGGCTGATTGCCGAAATCCAGGATGATGTGCCGAATGTCGGAATCCGAGGCGGCATCGGTCAATCGAAAGTTTCCAGTCACAGTCGCGGTCGCGGGCTTGCCGCGATTGTAGAGATTGACGGTCGGCTTGCCGGCGGAGTGCGGGGCAACCGGCTTGCCGCCCAATCCCTTGCGCGCCTCCTCCAGCAACCTGCTGACGTCGTCCTCCAGCGCATCGATGGCGGCGGGGCCGCCGGCATTGACGGCGACATCCTCCTGCGTCGGCAGTTCGCTCCAGGAAAACTGCTCCTGCAGCGAATAGGGCCTGGTGACCACGCGCCAGTTGTCGATCGACCCGGTGGGACAGGGCGAAATGCAGTCCATGCAGTGATTGCAGATGCCGGCGTCAACGACGTAGTTGTTGCCGTCATGCGTCACCGCATCGACCGGGCATGTTTCTTCGCAGGTATTGCAGCGAATACATATTTCGGGGTCGATCAGATGCTGCTTGATCACCTCCTGAACAGGCGCGTCCATTTCGTTCAGCTCGGCCCGATCACGCCGCCTCGATCTTCACATATTCGAAATCGCCGGGCTTGTTGTCGATGCCCATCTTCGGCGGCGCAATCCATTTCGCGTATTGGCCCGGCTCGCTGACAGGCTCCATCAACGAGGTGATGAAATCGCCATCGGAGGGCGAGGGCAGATAGTCATTCCTGACCTTGGCCCATTCGGCGGCGCTGAGGATGACGCCCTTGGGAGTCGCGTTGACGTCCTTGAATTCGCCGATCTGACGGTGGAACGCGGTATGCGGCAATTCGAGACGGAAGTTCACACCCGCCTTTTCGATGATCTTGTTCCAGCGCTCGACGCCCTTTTCGCAATCGGCCGAGTAGTCATCGCGCAGCCGCATGTTCAGCGCCGTCAGCGCCGGCTCGTCGACCAGTGCGATCTTGCCGTCGACCAGTTTCAGGACCTTGTAGAAGTCGTTGGTCAGGCGGTGATCGTCGTCGATCTTGGTTTCCTGGAAGCGACCCTTCAGGCCCGCATTGTAGAAATTCGCGGCATTGGTCGAGACTTCCGAGCCAAACAGGTCGAGCGAGAGCGTATAGTGCAGGTTCAGCTTCTTCTGAATGGTCGGCAGATCGATCACGCCGAGCGCACGCACCTTCTCGATCGCATTTGGATCGTCGATGCCCGCCTCTTTCATGGCCTCGCAGGTGCGCTGAAGCACGCGGCCGACGCCGGTCTCGCCGACGAACATGTGATGCGCCTCCTCGGTCAGCATGAAGCGGCAGCTGCGCGACAACGGATCGAAGCCGGATTGCGCAAGGCTCTCGAGCTGCATCTTGCCGTCACGGTCCGTGAAGAAGGTGAACATGAAGAACGACAGCCAGTCCGGCGTGGCCTCGTTGAAGGCGCCCAGCATGCGCGGCGAATCGGCATCGCCGGAACGGCGGCGCAACAATTCGTCGGCTTCCTCGCGGCCGTCGCGGCCGAAATATTTCTGCAGCAGGTAGACCATCGCCCAGAGATGACGGCCTTCCTCGACGTTGACCTGGAACAGGTTGCGCATGTCGTAAAGCGACGGCGCGGTTTTTCCGAGATGGCGCTGCTGTTCGACGGACGCGGGCTCGGTGTCGCCCTGGACCACGACGAGACGGCGCAGCATGGCACGATACTCGCCGGGCACCTCCTGCCACGCCTTTTCGCCCAGATGCTGACCGAAATTCACCCTTCGGTCCGGGTCTTGCGGAGCGAGCAGGATGCCCCAGCGGTATTCCGGCATGCGCACATAATCGAACTTGGCCCAGCCTTTGGGATCGACGCTGACGGCCGTGCGCAGGTACACCAGCGATTCCTGGAAACCTTCCGGTCCCATGTCGTTCCACCAGTCGAGATAGCCGGGATGCCAGCCTTCCAGGGCCTTCAGCACCTGGCGGTCCTCCGCGAGATTCACGTTGTTGGGAATCTTGGTGGAGTAGTCGACGTTCATGATGTTGACGTTCATTGCAGGGCCTCCGTTGTTGGAGCAATTGCGTTCTGGTCGGCGAGTGGCGAATGGCTAATGGCGAATGGAAGAAGAACAACCACTCGCTATTCGCTACTCACCATTCGCCCTCTACACTCTCGTCATATCGAACTGCGCCTTCTGGCCGGTGCCATAGCGGCGCAGCGCGCCCTCTTCGCCGACCGCGTTGGGGCGCTGAAAGATCCAGTTCTGCCACGCCGTAAGGCGCGAGAAGATTTTCGATTCCATGGTCTCAGGGCCCACGAAGCGCAGATTCGCTTCCATGCCGGTGAGACTGTCGGGCGAGAAGCTGGCGCGCTCCTCGAAGAACACCCTGACTTCGTCGTCCCAGTCGATATCGTCGAGCGCGAAGGTGACGAGGCCGAGCGCCTCGGCCTCCTCGGCGTCGAGCGCCTCGCCGATCTTCGCCTTGGCACGATCGAGGTCGGAAGGATCGGCCAGGAAACGCGACTGCAGGCGCGTCAGGCCGTGGCTCATCGGATAGGGCCCGAAATTCATCGCCGAGAGCTTGATGGCCGGGGGGCTGCGGTTGTCGCCCTGCCGCGAGCCGATCAGCATGTAGGAGCGGTCGGCCGCGAACACGAGTTCGGCCAGCGTGCCGGCGAAGCAGGAGCCGGGCTCGACCAGCGTCACCAGCGTGCGCGAGGTGACGTCGATGCGCTTCAGCACCCGCTTCCAGTACTGCCTGATCTCGTTGACCAGCCAGTGCGCCTTGTTGGCTTCCAGGAAGGCGTCGCAGGCCAGCACATTGGCGGCATCGCCATGCGACTTGAACACCAGCATCGCGATCTCGAGCTCGTTGATGCGAAGATGCAGGATCGCATCGTCGAGTTCGCGCGCTACCTGCAGCGGCCAGAACGAGGCGCCCTTGGCGATCATGCCGTCAATGTCGGCGGGCGGGGCCTCCTCCGGCGCCTTGATCGAGATGGTGGCGATGCGCACCGCGCGGTCGATGTCGACGCTGACGAAGCCGTAGCGGATGCTGTTTTCGTCGATGGTGCGGTTGAGTTTCGTCAGCTCAATGCCCTTGCCGGCGCCGTTGCGCTTCGAGGCGGCGGCGAATTCCCTGGCGCGCTCGGCGACCTTGGCCTCCAGCTTGCTGTTCGGCGCGATCTCGTCGACCAGGCGCCACTGCACCGCGCGCTTGCCCTTGATGCCTTCCTCGATGGTGCAGAAGAAGTCGGCGTGGTCGCGGCGCACCATGCGCTTGTCGACCACCCGCGTCAGGCCGCCGGTGCCCGGCAGCACCGCCAGCAGTGGCACTTCCGGTAGCGCTACCGCCGCCGAACCATCATCGGCCATGATGATGTGATCGGTCGCCAGCGCCAGTTCATAACCGCCGCCGGCCGCGGTGCCGTTGACCACGGTGATGAAGCGCTGGCCGGAATTCTCGGATGAATCCTCCAGCCCGTTGCGGGTCTCGTTGGTGAACTTGCAGAAATTGACCTTGTGGGCGTGGGTGGAGCCCGCCAGCATGCGGATATTGGCGCCGGCGCAGAACACGCGGTTCTTGCCCGAGCGCATCACCACCACCTTGACCTCGGGATGCTCGAAGCGCAGCCGCTGCACGGCATCCGCGAGTTCGATGTCGACGCCGAGATCGTAGGAATTGAGCTTGAGCTGGTAGCCTTCGAACAGGCCGCCGTTCTCGTCGACATCCATGGTCAGCGTCGCGACATCGCCTGCGACGTCCAGCTTCCAGTGCCGGTAACGCGACGGATCGGTCTGAAAATCGATGTATTTCGCGCCGCCTGAAAGGACGCGATCGTCACCGGCCATGGGCCACCCTTGGGGTTTTTGAAGTTTGGGCTATTTAACGTTAGATGCACAATAGTGCATGTTTTTCGGTTGGTCCAGCCAAAAATGCAAAAAAGATGCATTTTGCTTCATGTGCGGCCGGCGGCGCCGATATTCACCCAATCCGCCTTGGATAGTGCCGGCTGCGCCAGTTTCCCGTTCAACAGCGCCGCCAGCACGGCGGTCGGGAAGGTGTCGGCAAAGCCGTCGCCGCCGGCGACCGCCTGGCGAAGGCTGAGCGTGGTGAGTTCCCGCAGCGCCTCGCCGAACAGCCGCGCCGCGGCATGCGGCTTCAGCATCCGCAGCTTGAGATTGGCGCCGGCGATCTGGATGCAGGCGCGCAGCAGGATGCGCTCGCGGCCGCCTTGCGGCGCTGCCGCCCAAACCGCTTCGAGGATCTGCTGCGACTCCCAGAAGAAGCCGTGATCGTTGAGCGCCAGCCCATAGCGCAGCGCCGGATGCCGCGCCGGGACGAAATCGCGAAACCGCGACGGCACCAGCGCCTTGGCCTGCCACAGCGTATCGTGATCGGCGTCGGCCTCCGCGGTCTCGCCGGGGACATAGGCCCATTGCGGCAGCGGAAGCTGGTTCGCGGCTGACGGAGGCGGGCTCATCGCGGCCTCGCCCCGGCCGACGCCTCAGGCGGCCCGCCCCTGCGAGCCTTCGTGGGTATACAGAATGCGTCCTGCGAAATCCGAGATCGCATGCAGCGTCGCCTCCGGCGCTTCGCGATGCGGCGAGTGTCCGGCGCCCGGGATGATCGTCACATCGACCGGACAATAGCACTCTTCCTCGGCAATCTCGACCTGCCGTAATGTCCCGTACTGATCGCCGGCGCCCTGCAGGATCGCCACTGGGACGCGGATATAGGCGAGATATTCGCAGATATCCCAGTTGCGAAATTTCGGGTCGAGCCAGGCGGCGTTCCAGCCATAGAAGGCGTTGTCGACATCCTTGTGCCAGCGGGCGAGCTTCGACTTCAACTCCGTCGTCTCGTAGGTCTTCTTGATCTCCGCGATCGAGGTCACCGATAGATCCTCGACGATGAAATGCGGCGCGATCATCGCGACCCCGCGCACGCGGTAATCCTGGACGCCACCGGCGTAAATCGCGGCGATCGAGGCGCCGTCGGAATGGCCGACCAGAAGGCCGCGGCGAAAGCCGATGGCCTCGAGCAGCTTCGGCAGGGTCTCACGCGCCTCGATATGCATGTAGTCGAGCGGGCGCGGCAGCTTCACCGGGCTCGAGGCGCCGTAGCCCGCGCGCGAATAGATGAACACTCCGGCTCCGGTCGCAGCCTGCAGCCTGTCCGGAAAATCGCCCCACAGCCCGGCCGAGCCGAGCCCCTCGTGCAGCATGACGATGGTAGGGGCCGCGTCCGGCCTCGGGCCGATCATGCGGTATTCGAGATCGGATGCGCCGATGCGGAGGAAGCTGGAAGGGGAGAGCGCGGTCATGAAATTTCCTTCTCGGTCATTCCGGACAGTTCGCGCAGCGAACTGATCCGGAATCTCGAGATTGTTCATTCACCGCTCGAGATTCCCCGATGCGCAATTGCGCATCTGCGGTTCGCGCTGGTGCGCGCCCCGGAATGACGGGCGTCATTTGCTGGCCGCATCCCTTAGCTTGAACCGCTGGATCTTTCCGGTCGCAGTCTTCGGCAAGGACTCGACGACCTCGACCCAGCGCGGATATTTCCACGGACCGATCTTCTGCTTGACGTGCTCCTTCAGCGCCTCGTGCAGGCCGGCCGCGCTGGCGCCCGGCCGCAGCACCACGAACGCCTTCGGCTTCAAAAGGCCTTCCGGATCGGCCTCGGGCACCACGGCGGCCTCCAGCACCGCGGGATGGGTGATCAGCGCGCTCTCGACCTCGAACGGCGACACCCAGATGCCGGACACCTTGAACATGTCGTCGCCGCGGCCGCAGAAGGTGTAACGGCCGTCGGCGTCGCGAACGTATTTGTCGCCGGTGCGGGTCCAGTGGCCGGCAAAGGTCTGGCGGGTCTTGCTGCGCTGGTTCCAGTAGCCCTCGCCGGCGGACGGGGCATCGACCAGGAGTTCGCCGACCTCGCCGTCGGGCACGTCGTCACCGGCGTCGTTCACCAGCCGCACCTTGTAGCCCGGCACCGGACGGCCCGAGGTGCCGTATTTGATGTCGCCTGGCGCGTTCGAGAGAAAGATATGCAGCAGCTCGGTCGAGCCGACGCCGTCGAGAATGTCGACGCCGAAGCGCGCCTTCCAGGCATTGCCGACCGATTCCGGCAGCGCTTCGCCGGCGGAAGTGCAGATGCGCAGGCGTGAGCCGGCGCGTTCGTTCTTCAGGGTCTCGTCATTGAGCATCGAGGAATACAGCGTCGGCACGCCGAAGAAGATGGTGGGATTGTACTTGTTCATCAGCGAGAACATCAGCGCCGGCGTCGGCCGCTCGGAATTGAGCACGGTGGTGGCGCCGACCGACATCGGGAAGGTCAGCGCATTGCCGAGGCCGTAGGCGAAGAACAGTTTCGCCGCCGACAGGCAAACGTCGTCCTCGCGAATGCCGAGCACCTGCCTGGCGTAGGTGTCCGCGGTCGCGGCGAGATTGGAATGCAGATGCCGCACGCCCTTGGGCATGCCGGTCGAACCCGACGAATACAGCCAGAACGCCGGCTCGTCGGGGTGGGTCGCGACGGTCGCAAAGACGTCGCTCTCATCGGCGAGTTCGTCGGACAGTTTCTTGTGACCGAGCGCCTCCTTGCCGGAGACGACGACGTGTTCGAGATCCGGCAGCCGCCCGACCATGTCCTTCACGACCGGCAGCAGCGCTTCGGAGATGAACAGCACCCGCGCGCGGCAATCCGCCAGCACATAGGCATATTGATCCGACGTCAGCAGCGTGTTGAGCGGCACCGGCACGATGCCGGCGCGGATCGCGCCGAGAAACACGACCGGGAAATCGACGGTGTCGAGCATGATCATCGCGACCCGCTCTTCGCGGCGGACGCCGAGGCGGCGCAGCATGTTGGCGACGCGCCGGCTCTGCCGCTGCAGGCCGCCATAGGTCAGCTCGGAAACGGTGTCGGTAAAGGCGAGTTTTGCGCCGCGGCCTTCGTCGACATTGCGGTCGAGCAGCCATGTCACCGCGTTGTAGGAACCGCCGCTCATGCCGCACTCCTGAGCCCTAAGCCTGTCACGACGTCTTCTCCCCTCTGGATTTTAGGAATTATAATTCATATAAATGCAGGCAGATGCGCTTGCTGTCAATCCTTGTCGGCATTATGTTTCCAATAGCGGTGCATTCGCTGCGCGATTCGAACTGGGACATGACCGAAAATCTCGATCCCGAAACCGGCTTTCTCGAACAGCTCGGCCAGCGTGTCCGCACCATGCGCGCGCTTCGCGGCATGTCGCGAAAGGTGCTGGCCAAAGTCTCCGGCATTTCCGAACGCTATATCGCCCAGCTCGAAAGCGGCAAGGGCAACGTCTCGATCGTGCTGTTGCGCCGGGTATCGGACGCGATGGGCGCGCATCTGGAGGATCTCATTCCCGCGGACGAACCGGCGCCGGACTGGCCCGTGATCCGCGATCTCCTGCGCAAGGCGACGCCGAACCAGGTCGCGCAGGCCAGGGAAATTCTCGCCGGCCATGCGGGCGGCGCCTCAGCGCAGCGCGCGTCGTTCTCCGGCATCGCGCTGATCGGCCTGCGCGGCGCCGGTAAGTCCACCCTCGGCAGGATGCTGGCGAAGAAGATCGGCTGGAGCTTCGTCGAGCTGAACAAGGAGATCGAGCGGCAGAACGGATTGTCGGTCGCCGAGATCATCGCGCTCTACGGCCAGGAAGGTTTTCGCCGGATGGAGCAGACCGCGCTGAACCAGTTGCTGGCGCGCAAGGAGCTGATGGTGCTGGCGACCGGCGGCGGCATCGTCTCCGAGCCCCTCACCTTCGACCTGATCCTGCAGTCGTTCTACACCATCTGGCTGAAGGCCGAGCCGGAAGAACACATGAAGCGGGTGCGCGGCCAGGGCGACCTGCGCCCGATGGCCGACGACCGCTCGGCAATGGCGGAACTGCGCACCATTTTGCTGAGCCGCGAGCCGCTCTATGCCCGCGCCAACGCCGTGGTCGACACCGCCGGGCTATCCGTCGATGCCGCAGCCGCGCGCCTGATCGACGCGGTATCGCCGGTGCTGCAGAACGAAGCGCGACGGTTCGCGCGGGGGTAGCCTCGCGCTCCGGTTGCGGTTCGGATTTCCTGATTTCCACACCTCGCGCTCTTCCGCCATTCGCGATACTGATCGGCCATGAAACTGGTCTTCCTCCATGGCGCGCCCCCGCGGACGGCAAACTGACGGTGGCCAAAGCGCTGCTGCAGATGGTGCCGGGGCGGCTGTTCGACAATCATGCTGCAAGCCCGTTCTGGGCGCGCCGTCAGCGCGGCGCTCGTTCCGCTCAAAGGTCCATGTTCAGCCGCTTCTTGTAGGCCGATGCGTCCATGTCGCGGATATCGACGCTGAGGCTTTTCGTGTCCGGCAGCAAGGTCGCCATGGCGGTGCGCAGCGTCTCGCTCAGGGTCAGCTTCTGCGCAGGCGTGCGGCCCTCGAGCAGATAGACCGAGACGTGGCAGAAGCTGTCCCGTTTCCCCGCCACCAGATAATCCGCATAGGGCAGCGCGCGGGCCTTGATATCCGCCGCCTGCATCACGCCGGTCGATGCGGCTGCGTTGTGCAAGGCCTGCATCAATCCCGTGATGTCGAAGCCGGCTTCGGCGGAATATTCGACGACGATATGGGGCATCTGTTCCAGTATCCGTTGGTGAGGGTGAACTGAATCCGGACAGGATCACAGCAACATGGATTTCACCGAATCCGCACCCTCGCGGAGCAGCGGCAGAAAGCGGTCGATCATTTCGCCGGTGGAGACGCGATCGACATGGGCGCCCATGTTGATCGCTGCGATGATGACGCCGTCGTAACGGCGGATCGGCACCGAGATCGAGCGAAACCCCGGCTCGGCTTCGCGATCCACCAGCGAATAGCCCTGCTCCCGGTCGGTGACGATGGCGGCGAGCAGCCGTTCCGGATCCGTCACCGTGTGCGCGGTCATCGGCTCGCGGCGCATCTTCGCCAAACTGATCGCGAGATCGGCATCGTCGAACTGGCCGAGCATGGCGCGGCCGACCGAGGTGCAAAAGGCCGGCAGGCGATAGCCGATGTCGAGGCCGGTCGAGAATACCCGCGCCGGACTGCCGCGCGCGATGAACACGACCTCCTCGCCGTCCAGCACCGCCAGCGAACTGATCTCCTGCGCAGCCGTCGCGATCCGGTCGAGCACCGGCTGCAGCACCGCCACCACCTGACTCGAACGCAGATAGGACGCCGCCAGCGTCAGGACGTGCGGCGTGAGGCTGAACAGCTTGCCGTCGGTCGCAACGAAACCGCCGCGCTCGAGCGTGAACAGGATGCGGCGCGCGGTGGCGCGCGGCAGTTCGGCGGCGCGCGCCAGATCGCTGAGCGTCGCCGGGCCGCTGACGGTGCCGAACTTCTGGAGCAGGCGCAGGCCGCGGTCCAGACTCTCGACGAAATCGGTGGCGCCCGCTTGGCGATCCTCACGCTTTGGCTTTGGCATTGGAGCGCTCCGCCGACGTCGTTCAAAGATTGTGCTTGCCGCTTCGGCAATGCATGTCATAATTCGCCCATTCGTTCAATAGGCGAACAAAAGTACCACAAGAGGATTCAACCGCCATGATGAGCCAGGAGCAGAACGACCTGATCACGCGGACGGGACCGAAGGACCCGTGCGGGAAACTGATGCGGATGTACTGGCAGCCGGCCGCCCTGGTCGACGAGCTGCAGGGACCGCGCCCGGTGCGGCCGGTCAAATTGCTCGGCGAGAACCTGGTGCTGTTTCGCGACGAAGAGGGCCGCTACGGCCTGATCGACCGGCAGTGCTCGCATCGCGGCGCCGACCTCGCCTTCGGCCGGCTGGAAAACGGCGGCCTCCGCTGCGCCTTCCATGGCTGGCTGTTCGACGCGTCGGGCCAATGCCTGGAAACGCCCGCGGAGCCAAAGGACTCGCAGCTGTGCAAGGGCATCAGGCAGCGCGCCTACCCGGTGATCGAAAGAAGCGGCATCCTCTGGGCCTGGCTCGGCGAAGGCGAGCCGCCGGCCTTTCCCGAGATCGACTGCTTCGTCGCGCCCGACAGCCACACCTTTGCATTCAAGGGCCACATCAACTGCAACTGGCTGCAGGCGCTTGAGGTCGGCATCGACCCCTCGCATGCCTCCTTCCTGCACCGCTTCTTCGAGGACGAGGATACCTCGACCGCCTATGGCAAGCAGTTCCGCGGCGCTTCCGCCGGCAGCGACCTGCCGATGACCAAGATCCTGCGCGAATACGACCGCCCCATCATCAATGTCGAGCACACCGAATACGGACTGCGGCTGATCACGCTGCGCGAGATCGACGACGAGCGCACCCATGTCCGCGTCACCAACCAGCTGTTCCCGCACGGCTTCGTCATACCGATGAGCACCGAGATGACGATCACGCAGTGGCACGTGCCGGTCGACGACGAAAACTGCTACTGGTACGCGGTCTTCACCTCCTATTCGACGCCGGTCGACAAGAAAAAGATGCGCGACCAGCGCCTCGAACTCTACGAACTGCCCGACTACACGTCGCGCAAGAACAAGACCAACGATTACGGCTTCGATCCGCAGGAGCAGCTGACGGCGACCTACACCGGCATGGGCAACGACATCAACGTGCACGACCAATGGGCGGTGGAATCGATGGGCGCGATCCAGGACCGCACCAGGGAACATCTCGGCCAGGCCGACAAGGCGATCGTGCAGTATCGCCGGCTGTTGCGGCAGCAAATCGAGACGGTCACGGGCGGCGGCAAGCCGATGCTGTTCCTCGACGCCGGCCGCGCGCGCAGCATCCAGGGCCCCGCCACCATGGACGGCATCGGCCCGACGCGGGGCTGGGAGACCTTCTGGATGGAGGTCGACGTCAAGCGCCGCCGCAGCGCGCCATGGGCAGCGCCGGTGCCGAGCGAGATCGCCGAAAAAATTCGTCATCTGAAGGCGGTTTGATGGTCGTCGTTCGAGAGCATGATCCCCTGCAGTTTGTGCGTGCGGAGACACCCCCACCCCGACCCTCCCCCGCAAGCGGGAGAGGGGGAAGAGCGATCCGTTTCGCCGCCCGCGGTCTTCTTACCTC
>JBAQER010000360.1:0-4586 GCA_049286845.1 Bradyrhizobium sp. | reverse complement strand
CGCCTATACTGCGCTGTTGCCGATTTCGAATGAGTTGTCCTACGTCAACGCCCATACGCTGTTCCTCGACGCCGGCCACATGGCGGGCGCAGTGCGCGGCTAGTCTGCGCCTGCCGAATGGCTCGGGCATTGCGCTATCGGCGGCAATGCCCAACTCTCCCGCATCTTCACCTCTACCGAAAGCAACAACATGAGCCAGCCGACCAAACTGTTCGAACCTTACAAGCTTGGCCCGATCACGCTTCCCAACCGTCTTGTGATGGCGCCCTTGACCCGCAACCGCGCGGTCCCGCCGGGCATGGTGCCCAGTTCACTGGCGGTCGAATATTACGGGCAGCGCGCGTCCGCGGGCTTGCTGGTCACCGAGGCCAGCCAGGTCTCGCAGCAGGGCCAGGGTTATCAGGACACGCCCGGCATCTATTCCAGGGAACAGGTCGCGGGCTGGCGCAAGGTCACCGACCGCGTGCATGAGCGAGGCGGCCGCATCTTTATCCAGCTCTGGCATGTCGGCCGGATCTCGCACACCTCGCTGCAGCCGAATGGCGGCGCGCCGGTCGCGCCCTCTGCGATCCGCGCCAAGGGCAAGACTTTCGTGAACGGCACCTTCACCGACATCTCCGAGCCGCGCGAGCTCAGACCGGAAGAGATCCCCGGCATCATCGAAGATTTCAAGCGCGGCACTGCGAACGCCTTGGAAGCCGGGTTCGACGGCGTCGAAATCCACGGCGCCAACGGCTACCTGCTCGACCAATTTGCAAAAGACGGCACCAACAAGCGCACCGACGCCTATGGCGGATCGATCGAGAACCGCGCCAGGCTGATGCTGGAGATATCGAAGGTAGTAGCCGCGGAAGCCGGCCCCGAGCGCACCGGCATCCGCATTTCGCCGGTCACGCCGGCCAACGACGTTTCCGACTCCAATCCGCAGCCGTTGTTCGATCACATCGTCGATCAGCTCAACGCGCTGAAGCTCGTCTACATCCACGTCATCGAAGGCGCCACCGGCGGCCCGCGTGACAACGCGCCGTTCGACTACGCGTCCTTGCGCAAGCGCTTCAAGCAAGCCTATGTCGCCAACAACGGCTACGATTTCGAGCTGGCGACCAAGGTGCTCGCAGCCGATGCAGCCGACCTGATCGCGTTCGGAAAGCCGTTCATCTCCAACCCCGACCTGGTCGAGCGGCTGAAGAAGGGCGCACCGCTGAACGCGTTCGACAAGGCGACGTTCTATGGCGGCGGGGCGAAGGGATATACGGATTACCCGACGCTGGAGGCGCTCGACGCAGCGCAGTAGGGTTAGCCCCTTACCGTCATTGCGAGCGAAGCGAAGCAATCCATTTCACCGCGGGAAAGCTGGATTGCTTCGTCGCTGCGCTCCTCGCAATGACGAAAAAAAGGCCGGGATCGCTCCCGGCCTTTCGTTTTATTGTGCTCGCCTCAGTTCAACGACGCCCGCTTGGGCGGGGTGGCCGGCCACGACTTGATCAGCGCGTCGTAGTCGATGGTTTCGCCCTTCGGCTTCTCGTTCGCCAGCTTGCGCTGGGGCGCGATGGTCTTGTCCTTTTCGGCCTTCGCGAACCAGAATTCGGCGGTCTCCTTCTTGTTCAGTTTCGGCCCGCAGGCGCCCTGCACGCCGGACTTCTCGAGACGCTCCAGCACCGAGTCCTGGGCTGCGGCCAGCGAGTCCATCGCCGCCTGCGGCGTCTTCGCACCGGACGACGCATCGCCGATGTTCTGCCACCACAATTGCGCCAGCTTCGGATAATCCGGCACGTTGTTGCCGGTCGGAGTCCACTGCACGCGCGCGGGCGAGCGGTAGAACTCGATCAGGCCACCGAGCTTGGGTGCACGCTCGGTGAAGCTCTTGTCCCAGATGTCGGATTCACGCACGAAGGTGAGACCGACATGGCTCTTCTTCAAGGACACCGTCTTGGAGACGATGAACTGCAGATAGAGCCAGGCCGCCTTGCGGCGGTCGGCCGGGGTCGACTTCAGCAGCGTCGCGGAACCGGCGTCCTGGTAGCCGAGCTTCATGCCTTCCTTCCAGTACGAGCCGTGCGGCGACGGCGCCATACGCCACTTCGGCGTACCGTCAGCGTTCACGACCGGAATGCCGGGCTTCACCATGTCGGCGGTGAAGGCGGTGTACCAGAAGATCTGCTGGGCGATCGCGCCTTGCGCCGGCACCGGACCTGCTTCGGAGAAGGTCATGCCTTGCGACTGCGGCGGGGCATACTTCTTCATCCAGTCGAGGTACTTGGCGATCGAGTAGACTGCCGCGGGGCCGTTGGTATCGCCGCCGCGCTCGACCGATGAGCCGACCGGACGGCAGCCTTCCATGCGGATGCCCCATTCGTCGACCGGCTTACCGTTCGGGATGCCCTTGTCGCCGTTGCCGGCCATCGACAGCCAGGCGTCGGTGAACCGCCATCCGAGCGAGGGATCCTTCTTGCCGTAATCCATGTGACCATAAACACGGACGCCGTTGATCTCCTTGATGTCGTTGGTGAAGAACTCGGCGATGTCTTCATAGGCCGACCAGTTCACGGGAACGCCGAGATCGTAGCCATACTTGGCTTTGAATTTGGCCTTGTACTCCGGATTGGAGAACCAGTCGTAGCGGAACCAATAGAGGTTCGCGAACTGCTGGTCCGGGAGCTGATAGAGCTTGCCGTCCGGCCCCGTGGTGAAGGACTTTCCGATGAAGTCGTTGACGTCGAGGCCGGGGTTGGTGACGTCCTTGCCCTCACCTGTCATGTAGTCGGACAGGATCACCGTCTGATTATAGCGCGAATGCGTGCCGATCAGATCGGAGTCGTTGATCCAGCCGTCATAGACATTCTTGCCGGACTGCATCTGGGTCTGCAGCTTCTCGACCACGTCACCTTCCTGGATCAGGTCGTGCTTGACCTTGATGCCGGTGATCTCGCTGAAGGCCTTCGCCAGCGTCCTGGACTCATACTCGTGCGTCGTGATGGTTTCGGACACGATGTTGATTTCCATGCCCTTGAAGGGCTGCGCCGCCTTCTCGAACCATTGCAGCTCCTTCAGCTGATCGGCCTTCGACAAGGTCGAGGGCTGGAATTCGCTGTCGATCCATCGTTGGTTGGTTGCGTCGTCGGCACGCGCCGGCGCCGCCATCGCGACCGAAGCCGCGATCAGCACAGCTGTGCTGGTCATTGTCAGAAAGCTGTTCTTCCGTCTCTCCAAGTGTCGCATGTTGGTTCCTCCGGTTGAGCGACAAGACAAACTTCAGGCCCGGGTTGATCCCGGATCTGCTCTTCTTCGCGTGTTCAGACGGTGCGGAAGATCGCAACGGCAGAACCCAGCGAAATCACGGTGGCGAGCCACAGGCTCGAAATTTCAACACCCTCTCCGAGCGGAACGGTCAGGATCGTGTCGGTTCCGACGAAGCCGATCCACAGCAGATGGATGACGGCGGTCACGATCAGGGAAATGAACAGCCGGTCGCCGCGCGTCGTCGGAATGTGCAGGATGCCGACGCGTTCGGCTTCCGGATAGGCGACGGCAAGCCAGGTCATGACCGCGAGCGTCATCGCCAGCATCATGAAGAAGATCGCGGTCGGCAGCGTCCAGGCCATCCATGCGATGTGTTCCATGACTAGCCCTCCTGCCCGAACGACGCACACTGCGACTCCCTCTCCCATGGGGAGAGGGCTGGGGTGAGGGGGTACGGTCTGTCGGGGGAACGTAACCCCTCACCCGGCGCTGCGCGCCGACCTCTCCCAAAGGGAGAGGTGAAGGCGAGTGCGGCGATCTCCTTCGACTGAATCGCCATCATCACACCCTGCCGAGCGCAAAGCCGCGCGCGATGTAGTTGCGGACGAACCAGATCACCAGCGCGCCGGGGATGATGGTGAGCACGCCGGCAGCGGCGAGCAGGCCCCAGTCGACCCCGGCGGCGGATACCGTACGCGTCATGGTCGCGGCGATCGGCTTGGCGTTGACCGAGGTCAGGGTGCGCGCCAGAAGCAACTCGACCCAGGAGAACATGAAGCAGAAGAACGCGGCGACGCCGATGCCGCTGGCGATCAGCGGCACCAGGATCTTGACGAAGAAGCGCGGGAACGAATAGCCGTCGAGAAACGCGGTCTCGTCGATCTCGCGCGGCACGCTGGAGACGAAGCCCTCGAGGATCCAGACCGCCAGCGGCACGTTGAACAGGCAATGCGCCAGCGCCACCGCCCAGGGCGTATCGAACAGGTTGATCGCCGAATAGAGATTGAAGAACGGCAGCGCATAGACCGCCGGCGGCGCCATCCGGTTCGACAGCAGCCAGAAGAACAGGTGCTTGTCGCCGAGGAAACGGTAGCGCGAGAACGCGTAGGCCGCCGGCAGCGCGAACGAGATCGAGATCACGGTGTTGATGACGACGTATTTCAGCGAGTTGATGTAGCCGGAGTACCAGCTCTCGTCGGTGAAGATGCGTATGTAGTTGGCGAGGGTCGGCTGGTGCGGCCACAGCGTCATGGTGGTCACGATCTCGTTGTTGGTCTTGAAGCTCATGTTGACGAGCCAGTAGATCGGCAACATCAGGAAGATCAGGAACAGCGAGAGGATGAGGC
>JBAQER010000359.1:0-4865 GCA_049286845.1 Bradyrhizobium sp. | reverse complement strand
CGTCACGGTTCGCCCGATCGCGCAGAAGCCGACATTGTTCCCGGATCACGAGATCGCGCGCGTCGAGACCCCGGAGCCGGCAACGCCCGAAACCTTCATCCCGCAGGCAGCCGAGCGTCCACCGGTTCGCGCCCCCAGGATGCCGAAATTCGAAGACCTGCCGATGCCTGCGCAGAACGAGATTCGGCAGGCCCGCGGCGAGGTCGAGGAGGAGCATCCGCAAAAGACCCGGATGTCGCTGCTGCAGCGCCTGGCCAATGTCGGCCTCGGCCGCCGCGACGAGGAGACCGAGCCGCCAATCGCGGCCCGCGCCTCTGGCCCGTCCATGGCGCCGATGCCGCCGCTGCCGGACCGCAAGCCCCAACGCTCGGTGGCGCAGCAGATCGCGGCCCACGAGCCAGTATCCGAATATGCCCGCCGCCCGGCGCCACAGGGATTGGACGTCCACGGCCGTCCGGCGCCTGTTGCGGCGGCGCCACAGGGCGACGATCATCTGGATATCCCGGCCTTCCTGCGCCGCCAGTCGAACTGAAGTTTGTTACAATTCTGACGACGAAAAAGGTCCCGGCCTCGCAGGCCGGGACCTTTGCTTTTGCGCGGGGAAGATCAAAAAGTGCCTCCGCCAAGCAACTGATATTCAATGATTAATTATGTATTCCGTGGTGAGGTGATGGGGCAGAAATCGTCACCGGCCGTGCCGCAATTTGGTTAAGCTTTGGCGTGAATACGGCAGAGATGGGGTAACAATCGGTAAAAAAGCGTGAGTTGGCGCTCATTCAGGCAGTGATTATTGTCTGCCGTGACTTGGGGATACCTAAAGACGAATCGGTGCGTTCAATCGAGTCAGAGTCTTTAAGTAAGTCGGTAGTGGGCAGTTAAGAATGAAATTCAGCCGGCAAACAACGCTTCGATCGCAAGCCACCGTGACCGGCGTCGGCGTTCATTCCGGTTTACCCGTCAACCTGACCCTCGGACCTGCACCCATCGATGCAGGTTTTATTTTTGTCCGCACCGGACTGGATGGTTGTGACCGCGAAGTTCAGGCATCAGCCGAATCCGTGATCGCCACCGAATTCGCCACCACGCTGGGCGACCGTGAAGGCCCGCTGGTCTCGACCGCCGAGCACGTGCTTGCGGCGCTGCGGGGCATGGGCGTCGATAACGCCGTGATCGAAGTCGACGGTCCCGAGGTTCCGATCATGGACGGCAGCGCCGCGGCTTTCGTCGCCGCGATCGATCAGGCCGGTATTTTTACCCAATCCGCTTCGCGCCGCTTCATCCAGGTCTTGAAGCCGGTGCAGGTCACGATGGGCAAATCGTTCGGTGAATTACGTCCCCATGCGGCCGGGTTCCGCGCCGAGGTCGAGATCGACTTCGCCAATCCGGTGATCGGCCGCCAGAGCTACATGCTCGATCTCAGCCCCGAACGGTTCCGCCGCGAGATTTGCCGCGCCCGTACCTTCGGCTGCATGAGCGACGTGGCGAAGCTGTGGAACGCCGGGTTTGCACTCGGCGCGTCCTTCGAGAATTCGGTGGTATTCGACGATGAGCGCCTGCTCAACGCCGAGGGGCTGCGTTACAGCGACGAATGTGCGCGCCACAAGGTCCTCGACGCGGTCGGCGATCTCGCGCTGGCGGGGCTGCCGCTGCTCGGCGCCTATCGTTCGGTGCGCGGCGGCCACAAGCTCAATCACGCCGTGCTGACCGCCCTGATGGCCGATCGCAGCGCCTGGCGGGTGATCGAGGCCGAAACCGCCCGCCGTACGCGGGCTTACGCGGAAGTCGGCAGCGGAATGGTGGGCGGCATGGTCGCCCCGGCCTACGGCCCCGACGTTTCCTGATTTTTCCCCTGACCGTTTTGCGGGTCGGCGCGGCCCTGTTCCCGATTTTTCGCAGTAACCATGATCGGCCGCAATCCGGCCCGGCCGCCTTAATCCGGGCGAAATGCCTGCGTATTCGGTTGGTTAACGGATGTTTTTCAGCTAAATAGGCCCGCGGTTGCGCGACAAGGCGCTACGGGCACGGCGATCATTGCGTCCATGACCACGTTCATGGCGTGGCGGGCACCGCATCACAGGCGTCAGGTCTTAATTCTATGTCGGCACAGCGTATGACGCTCGAACTATGCAGACTATCGGCTCGTTCGGTCCTCGCGCGCCGCGGGCGGCAGCTGCTGATGGCCGCGGGCCTGGTGGCGCTGGCGATTCCCCTGAGCGGATGCGGTACCGGCGCGTTGTGGGACAAGTTCCTCGCCAAGGACGATACCTTCGTCGAAGAACCGGCGGACAAGCTCTACAATGAGGGCTTGTACCTCATGAACCAGCGCAAGGATCCGAAGGCGGCGTCGAAGAAGTTCGAGGAAGTCGACCGCCAGCATCCTTACTCCGACTGGGCGCGCAAATCGCTGCTGATGTCGGCCTACTCCTTTTACAACGCCGGCGACTACGACAGCTGTATCGGCGCCGCGACACGCTATGTCACACTGCATCCCGGCAGCTCCGACGCCGCCTACGCGCAATATCTGATCGCGGCCTCGCATTACGACCAGATTCCGGACATTTCCCGCGACCAGACCCGGACCGAGAAGGCGATTGCCGCGCTCGAGGAAGTGATCCGCAAATATCCGACGTCGGAATACGCCAACAGCGCCAAGGCCAAGCTCGAAGGCGCGCGCGATCAGCTGGCCGGCAAGGAAATGAATGTCGGCCGCTATTACATGGAAAAGCGCGACTACACCGCCGCCATCAACCGCTTCAAGACGGTCGTGACCCAGTACCAGACCACGCGGCATGTCGAGGAAGCGCTGGCGCGCCTGACCGAGGCCTATATGGCGATCGGCATCGTCGGCGAGGCGCAAACCGCCGCCGCCGTGCTTGGCCACAACTTTCCTGACAGCCGCTGGTACAAGGACGCCTATAATCTTGTAAAGTCCGGCGGTCTCGAGCCGAGCGAGAACAAGGGTTCCTATATTTCCAGGGCCTTCAAGAAACTGGGTCTCGGCTAGGAATTTACCTCGCATGCTGGCGCGTCTGTCGATCCGTGACATCGTCCTGATCGAACGGCTCGATATCGAGTTTTCCCGTGGCCTCGCGGTGCTGACCGGCGAAACCGGCGCGGGCAAATCCATCCTGCTCGATGCCTTCGCGCTGGCGCTCGGCGGCCGCGGCGACGCCGGCCTGGTCCGTCATGGCGCCGAACAGGGCCAGGTCACCGCGGTGTTCGATGTCCCCAAGGGCCATCCGGCCGCGGCCATCCTCAGCGACAACGGGCTTGAGGACACGGTTTCTGAAAATTCTTGCGAGATGATCCTGCGCCGGGTGCAGCTCGCCGACGGCCGCACCCGCGCCTTCATCAACGATCAGGCGATCAGCGTGCAGACCCTGAAGGCGGTCGGCTCCGCGCTGGTCGAAATTCACGGCCAGCACGACGAGCGCGCGCTGGTCGATGCCTCGACCCACCGGCGGCTGCTCGATGCGTTCGCCGGGCTGGAGAAGGACGTCACGGCGCTGGAGGCGCTGTGGGACGCCAGGCGCGCGGCCTATGCCGCGCTCGACGAGCATCGCGCCGGCATGGAGCGCGCCGCCCGCGAGGCGGACTATCTGCGCCATGCCTCCGATGAACTGAAAAAACTGAAACCGAAGGACGGCGAAGAAACGGCGCTTGCCGAACGCCGCACCACGATGATGCAGGGCGAGAAGATCGCCTCCGACCTGCGCGAGGCCCAGGACGCCGTCAGCGGCCATCATTCGCCGGTCTCGGCACTGTCGGCGGCGGTGCGCCGGCTGGAACGCCGGGCCGGCAACGCGCCGGCTTTGGTCGAGCCCGCGGTGAAGGCGATCGATGCCGCAATCAACGCGCTGGAAGAAGCCGACCAGCATCTGACGGCGGCGCTGGTCGCGGCCGATTTCGATCCTGCCGAACTCGAGCGTATCGAGGAACGGTTGTTCGCCTTGCGCGCCGCCTCGCGCAAATATTCGACGCCGGTCGACGGCCTCGCCGCGCTGGCCGCGAAATACGCCGCCGACGTGGCGCTGATCGACGCCGGCGCCGATCAATTGAAAAAGCTGGAGGCGGCGGCCGACGAGGCCGACAAGCGCTACGGCGCGGCAGCTACCAAACTCTCAGCCGCGCGGACAAGGTCGGCCGAGAAGCTCAACAAGGCGGTCAATGCCGAACTGGCGCCGCTGAAGCTGGAACGCGCCAAGTTCATGACGCAGATCGACTCGGACCCCAAATCGCCGGGCCCTCAGGGCTTCGATCGCGTCGAGTTCTGGGTCCAGACCAATCCCGGCACCAAGCCCGGACCGTTGATGAAGGTCGCCTCCGGCGGCGAACTGTCGCGGTTCCTGCTGGCGCTCAAGGTGGTGCTGTCGGACAAGGGTTCGGCGCCCACTTTGGTGTTCGACGAAATCGACACCGGCGTCGGCGGCGCGGTGGCGGATGCGATCGGCGCGCGGCTGGCGCGGCTCGCCGGCAAGGTCCAGGTGATGGCGGTTACCCATGCGCCGCAGGTCGCCGCGAGGGCCAACCAGCATCTTTTGATTTCCAAGGACGCGCTCGACAAGGGCAAGCGCGTCGCCACCCGCGTCAATGCGCTCGCCGCCGATCACCGCCGCGAGGAAATCGCCCGCATGCTGGCCGGCGCCGAGATCACCGCCGAGGCCCGCGCCGCCGCCGAGCGGCTGCTGCGCGCGGCGACGGCGTGATTCCTGCCGTCATTCCGGGGCGCGTCGAAGACGCGAACCCGGAATCTCGAGATTCCGGGTTCGATGCTTCGCATCGCCCCGGAATGACGGCTAGGTCGCCGCGCGCAACAGCCGCTCCGCCGCCGCGCGCGCCTCCGCGGTGATCTCTGCCCCCGCGAG
>JBAQER010000358.1:0-3179 GCA_049286845.1 Bradyrhizobium sp. | reverse complement strand
CCTTGGAGCCATCGAGCTCCTTCGACCATGCATCGCCGGCCACCAGGCCCGGGGTCTTCCACACCACGTCGAACTGGCCGTTGGCTTTGATTTCGCCAATGAACACCGGCTTGGTGATGTGATGGTTCGGAAGCATCTTGGAGGTGCCGCCGGTCAGGTTCTTGGCTTCGATGCCCGGCAGGGCGTCGATCACCTTGTCTGCGTCGACCGACTTGACCTTCTCGACCGCCTTGACCCACATGTCGAAGCCGATGACGTGAGCCTCCATCGGATCGTTGGTCACGCGCTTCGGGTTCTTGGTGTAGGCCTGCCACGCCTTGATGAACTTGTCGTTCTCGGGCGTCTTGATCGACTGGAAGTAGTTCCAGGCGGCGAGATGGCCGAGCAGCGGCTTGGTGTCGATGCCGGCGAGTTCTTCCTCGCCGACCGAGAACGCGACCACCGGAATGTCAGTCGCCTTGATGCCCTGGTTGCCGAGCTCCTTGTAGAAGGGAACGTTGGCGTCACCGTTGATGGTCGAGACCACCGCGGTCTTCTTGCCGGTCGAGCCGAACTTCTTGATGTCGGCCACGATCGTCTGCCAGTCGGAATGACCGAACGGCGTGTAGTTGATCATGATGTCTTCCTGCTTGACGCCCTTCGACTTCAAGTAGGCTTCGAGGATCTTGTTGGTGGTGCGCGGATAGACGTAGTCGGTGCCGGCCAGCACCCAGCGCTTCACCTTTTCGTCCTTCATCAGGTAGTCGACCGCGGGGATCGCCTGCTGGTTCGGCGCCGCACCGGTGTAGAACACGTTGCGCTCGCTCTCCTCGCCCTCGTACTGCACCGGATAGAACAGGATCGAATTCAGTTCCTTGAACACCGGCAGCACGGACTTGCGCGACACCGAGGTCCAGCAGCCGAACACCACCGAGACCTTGTTCTTGGTGATGAGCTCGCGCGCCTTTTCCGCGAACAGCGGCCAGTTCGACGCGGGGTCGACGACGACGGCCTCGAGTTTCTTGCCGAGCACGCCACCTTTCTTGTTCTGCTCGTCGATCAGGAAGAGGATGGTGTCCTTCAGCGTGGTTTCGCTGATGGCCATGGTGCCCGAAAGCGAATGCAGAACGCCGACCTTGATGGTGTCGTCCGCCGCCTTTGCGTTGGTAAGAGCGGCCAAGCCCAGAACCAGTCCGGCGGTAGCCGCCAGCCAGCGACGGCGGGTCAAAGGCGTCGCTATATCGTGAGTCAATTGAGTAAGCATGAGGTGTCATCTCCCTGACGCAGACGTTAAACGCTGCGAAACGGCCCCACGGCCGCCTGCGTTAACGGAATCGCAAGAACCATGCCACGGGGGGAAATGGGCCTAACGCCATGTCTTTGTTGTCGAATCCAGCGCCGGCCTCAAAAATGCCGAATTCGATTGCCGAATATTTAGCCAGAAAAACTGTATGCTTACGTGGCAATCTGCGCAATTTATGAGCAAATAAGGTCAATTGTCTAAATTTCCGGCACAAGATTCTTGCGTGGCAGCACGCGAAAGCCCCCGATCGGGCGGAAAACCGCGTCATTCCGCCGATCCCCTTTAACCCCGCCGCGCGATAGTCGGGCGATTCACCTTGAAAGCGCCGCGTTCGTGCTCCATATGATCAACACGACCCAGGGAATCACCGGGTCACTGCGAGCCGCGTGTTCTGAGCCCGTCCAACGGTTTCTGGCTTGCCCCTTCAGCTAACCGAAACCGACGCCCCAAACACGCGGGTGTCTCTGACACCCCCTCGCGCGCTCCTGGCTGCAATAATGCCGGGCGCCTGCCTTTTATAATGGAAAGAACCCACCTTTTGACCTCCTTTCAGGATTTCGGCCTTGCCGATCCAATCTCGCGTGCGCTCAAGGAAGAGAATTATCTCACGCCCACGCCCATCCAGGCTCAAACCATCCCCCTCGCACTCGCCGGCCGTGACGTCGTCGGCATCGCCCAGACCGGCACCGGCAAGACCGCAGCCTTCGCGCTGCCGATCCTGCACCGGATCCTGGAGAACCGCATCAAGCCGCAGCCCAAGGCCTGCCGCGTGCTGGTGCTCTCGCCCACCCGCGAACTGTCCGGACAGATCCTCGACAGCTTCAACGCCTATGGCCGCCACATTCGCCTGACCTCGGCGCTGGCGATCGGCGGCGTACCGATGGGCCGCCAGGTCCGCTCGATCATGCAGGGCGTCGAAGTTTTGGTGGCCACGCCCGGCCGCCTGCTCGATCTCGTGCAAAGCAACGGACTGAAGCTCGGCCAGGTCGAGTTCCTCGTGCTCGACGAGGCCGACCGCATGCTGGACATGGGCTTCATCAACGACATCCGGAAGATCGTCGCCAAACTGCCGATCAAGCGGCAGACGCTGTTCTTCTCGGCGACCATGCCGAAGGATATCGCCGAACTCGCCGAAGCCATGCTGCGCGATCCGGCTCGCGTCGCCGTGACGCCGGTAGCCTCCACGGTCGAGCGCATCACCCAGCGCATCATCCAGGTCGATCACTCCAACAAGCCGGCATTTCTGGCGCAGCTTCTGAAGCAGGAGCCGGTCGACCGCGCGCTGGTCTTCACCCGCACCAAGCACGGCGCCGACAAGGTGGTGAAGGGCCTCGCCAGGGCCGGCATCACCGCCGACGCCATCCACGGCAACAAGTCGCAGAACCACCGCGAGCGGGTGCTGGCGGCGTTCCGCACCGGCGAGATCCGCACCTTGGTGGCCACCGACATCGCCGCCCGCGGCATCGACGTCGACGGCATCAGCCATGTGGTAAATTTCGACCTGCCCAACATTCCCGAGACCTACGTCCACCGCATCGGCCGCACCGCGCGCGCCGGCGCCGAGGGCGTCGCGATCTCGCTGATCGCGGGCGCCGAGGAAATGGGATATCTGCGCGACATCGAAAAGCTGATCCGCATCGCCTTGCCGCGGGAAGACCGCCGCACGCCGGGCCATCGCGAGCCGGCGCCGGCACCGGCGCAGCATCGCGGGGCTCGGTCCGGGCCGCGCGTGCACGCCGGCAGGGGCAATAATGAAGCCGCCCCCGGCGCGAAAGGCCCTCGCCGTAACCGCCGTCCTGGTGGTAACAATGGCGCTCCGCAAACCAACCGCCACGAGGCCAGCCGGCACGAGCCGTCGCGTCCGTCGGCGCAAGGTAGCGGCCGGGCCGAAGGGATG
>JBAQER010000357.1:0-15118 GCA_049286845.1 Bradyrhizobium sp. | reverse complement strand
GCATCACGCCGGGGCCGGCGACCATGCGGTCGGTCATCGGTGTCGCGGCATTGCCGATGTCGACCTGGCCGACGGCGATGTCGTACATGCGGCCGTCGAGGTTGGTAGCCTTGGTCAATCCGGTGATGGCGTGTTTTGTCGAAGTATAGGCCGACGAGAACGGCCGCGGCGCGTGCGCCGAGATCGAGCCGTTGTTGATGATGCGGCCGCCGCGCGGGGTCTGGTCCTTCATGATCCGGAACGCGTGCTGCGTGCACAAAAACGGCCCGGTGAGGTTGGTGTTCACCACCGCCTGCCATTGCTCGAGGCTCAGATCCTCGAAGTTCACCGGCGGCGCGCCCATGCCGGCATTGTTGAAGAGCACGTCGAGCCGGCCGTAGGTGTCCATCACCTTGGCGAACAGGGCCGCGATCGAGCCGGGATCGGTCATGTCGGCGGACACGCACAGGCTCTTGCCGACATTATCGCCGAGCTTTTTGGTTTCCTCCAGCATTTCCATGCGGCGTCCCGCGAGCACCACGGTGAAGCCGGCGTTCATCAGCGCCAGCGACGCTGCGCGTCCGACGCCGGTGCCTGCGCCCGTCACCACTGCAATCTTGTCGGCCATTGGTTTCCTGCCTTTTGTCTTATGTTTTTGCGTCTGGTTCGGTTTTGTAGGGTGGTCTCGGAATATTCTGGTGCGCCGCGCGCAGCGCCGCCGACCAGCGCGAGCGCAGATCGTGGAAATAAGGCTCCCCGGCCTCGATGCGGTGATTGAGATCGGCGTCGCAGACGTCGGCGCGCACCACCAGCACGTCGATCGGCAGGCCGACGCCGAGATTGGAGCGCATGGTCGAGTCCATCGAGATCAGGCTGGTCTTCAGCGCCTCGTAGAGTTCGACGTCGTAATGCATGGCGCGGTCGAGCACCGGCTTGCCGTATTTGTGCTCGCCGATCTGCAAATAGGGCGTGTCGGTGGTGCATTCGATGAAGTTGCCGGCCGGATACACCATGAACAGCCGCATCCGCGAGCCCTTGATCTGGCCGCCGAACAGGAACGACACGTCGAAATTGATGTCCTCGGATTTCAGCGCGACGCCTTCGGTGGCGTGCACCGCGCGGATCGCCCGGCCGATGCGCTGCGCAGCCTGGAACATGGTCGGCGCGTTCATCAGCGTCTCGATCTCGCCGGTGTGCGGGTCTTCGAGTCCCTCGGTCAGCGTCGACAGCACCGACTGGCTGATTGCGAGATTGCCGGCGCTCGCGATCGCCATGATGCGCTCGCCGGGCTTGTTGAAGATGTGGAGCTTGCGAAAGGTCGAGACGTTGTCGAGCCCGGCATTGGTGCGGGTGTCGGCGATCATCACCAGCCCGTCCCGCACCAGCACTCCGCAACAATAGGTCATTCCCAGTCCCCGGAACCATCCGCGATGATCGACGGGAAACGTGTAGCCAATTTCAGGGGGCCATCCAACCCCAATTCCCCGTGGCGCTGCCATCCCCGAACGGGTAGAAAACCACCCATCGTATCCGAGGCAGGGCGGCCATGCGAAGACCAGTTGTGATCGGCGGCATGATCGTGGCCGCGCAGATGTGGTGCATCTCAGCCGCCTGCGCGGGCCCCTGGGAAGACGGCATGGCGGCCTATAACCGCGGCGATTACGTGCCGGCGATCCGGCTATTCCGTCCGCTCGCCGAGACCGGCAACGCCAAGGCGCAACACCTGGTCGGGGTGATGTACCGGAAGGGGCAGGGCGTCACGCGCAACTCGGCCCGCGCCTTCATGTGGCTCAGCCTCGCCGCCAGGCGCGGCGACGCCAGGGCCAAGGCGGAGGCGCAACAGGTATCGCAGGCCATGAGCCCGCAGGAAATTTCACAGGCGAGTGAAATGGCGCAGGCCTGTGAGGCGTCGAATTACCGGGCTTGCGAGTATTGAGGGCGGCGTCAATTCGCGGCTCGCCGGTTGGCTCGCGCGTTTCAGAACCGAGAAGGCCGGAGCGTGCTTCCTAAGGACTAGGCGGCAGCCACGTCGCCGTCGATGTCCTTTTCCGTGACAGTTCTATTGCGGCCGGATTGTTTCGCCTGATAGAGCGCACGGTCGCATCGCTCGATCATGGCCTCTGCCGATTCCGCCATCCGGAATTGCGCGACGCCGATTGAAACCGTGACGCTCGAAATCTCTTCCCCGGTCGCACGTCGGGTTAGCCGTGCTTCCGAAATGCGGCGACGAATGCGTTCGGCGACTGCTGCACAAGCAGCGAGGTCGGTTCCGGGAAGCACTGCGATCAGCTCCTCCCCGCCGTAGCGAGCCGCATGATCGACATCGCGAACGCTGTCCAGCATGACCTTGGCCACCAGCCGGAGCACCTGGTCTCCGACCTGATGTCCGAAGCTGTCGTTAAATTTCTTGAAATGATCGATGTCGATCATCAGGGTGCTGAGCGGCTCGCCCGTCTCCATCGCGGCAATCAAAGCCGACCGAAAGAACTCATCCAGCGAACGCCGGTTGGCCAACCCGGTGAGCGCATCGGTGTTCGAGCGTTGCTCTGCGAGCTTCAGCGAGTCGCGGATCTTGTCCAGTTCATGCGACGTCTCGGCGAAATTGGCCTCCAAAGTCGAGGCCCGCGTCGTCGCCTTTGACAATTCGGTCACCAGCTTTTCGATAATCGATCTCGGATCGCTGGTTGTCTCAACTTGTGACGAGACCTCGCCGAGCGCCTCGATCTGGGTACGATTGTCGGAGATGGCTGCCGCAAGGAATTGCCTGGCGGTGGATATCACCCCTTGCAGCTGTTCGGGAAAATCACCGGCGGCGGTACCGGCATTGGACTGCGGGTTGACATAGGTCACGTAGAGTTCGTGATTGATCGCGGAATCGAATTTGCGTTTGTTGCCGATCAGAATATCGATGGTCTTTCTCAGCGCCGGCGAGGTGCCCATCGCATAATTGAACCAGACCGCGAAATTGTTAGGCGTTGCAGGTACAGATTGTAGCGACATCGACCGGATCGCGCGGTCCGCAACAGTAGTTGCATATTCCACATCCATGTCGTTGAGGATGTCGTCTGCCATGAGTTGATGCCAGCGATTCAGCGGAATGCCGCCTGTATCTAAGGCATCCGAATTAAACTTTCACTAATCCTATACCGGCAGGCAGTTCAGATCACAGGTATTGCGTCTCGTTCGCAGAAGTCGTTGCTCGCGCTATGGAAACGACTGCGTGGTCTGGGAGCTTCCACGGCTCACGGATCGAACGCAGGTACGCGTCGCCTCAGCCGATTTCCCGCGCGTCGCGCCGTCGATAAACCATCAGCATCAAGGGCGCGAGTTTGCGCAGCAATCCGTGCGCGACGATCGGGGCAGGATCCGTGAACGGTAGCGCGAGGTCCTTTTCCGGGACGCCGCGCACGGCCTTGGAAAGCTCGTCGCCGAGCGGCATCGTCAGCGCGACGGCGCGGCCGTTGCAGCCGGTCCAGCCGTAAGCGTCAGGCCCGAGGCGGTGAATGCGCGGCAGGAAATCGGTGGTCATGCCGACATAGCCGTTCCAGACGTAATCGAATTCGACCGACCCGATCTGCGGCCACAGCCGTTGCAGGCGTTCCCCAACACGCCCCTTGATCCGTTCCACCTTGTTGCCGGGTCCGATGACGGCGCCGCCGGTGACCAGGCGGTTGCGCGCATCGTAGCGCGCAAAATAGAGTTCGCCGTGGGTGTCGGACATCGCCTGCCGGCCGGGTATGATGGTTTTGCGCGCCGCCTCGGACAGCGGCTGGGTCGCCATCTGCCAGGACAACACCGGCATGACTTCGTGCGCGATATCGGGCATCAGCGATTTCGAGAATTCGCCGGTGTAGGCGTTGCTCGCCACGATCAACGCCCGGCCGCTGATCTCGCCTCTTCCCGCCTTTACCACCCAGCGGCCGTTGCGCCGTTCAAACGAGGTTGCGGGTGAGCGCGCGTAGATTCGGCCGCCGCGTTCCAGCACGACGCGCGCGAGGCCGCGCGCCAGCGCCAGCGGATTGATGTGGCCGCCGGTCTTGTTCCAGAAGCCGCCGAACCAGGCATCCGATCCCAGCATCTCCCGTGTCTGGTCGCGGGACAGCAGTTCGACCGCAGCACCAAATTTCGACCATTGCCGCACCCGCCGCTCGGCGATCTTGATGCGCCCCGGCGAATGCACCGGCTGCACCCAGCCGGCCTGTTCGTGCTCGGCCTGAATCTGATAGCGTCGCGTGATGTCGAACAGTGTGGACGCACTGTCGCGCAGCAAGGCGACGAAACGTTCTCCTGCGGCGCCGTGCTTCGCAATGATGTCCTCCGGGTCGGGCCGCGACAGGGTAGGGATCACCTGTCCGTTGTTGCGCCCCGAGGCGCCCCAGCCCGGCTCCATGGCTTCGACGATGGCGACATCGACGCCGGCCTCGCGCAAATGCAGCGCGGTCGATAGACCCGTGAAGCCGCCGCCGATCACGATGACGTCGGTTTCCGCGTTCCCGGCGAGCTCCGGCAGCTCCGGACCGGGCGGCGTCGCCGCCGCCCACAGCGAGTCGGGCCAGCGGACAGTTGCGGTATCAATCATCATCTTTCCTCGTCGATCGACGGCGGTGAAATCGGCATCGCTCCTTCGTTGCCTTGCAGACGCCGGATCGATCGGGTTAGCTTAGTGTCCAATTCATGCCGGGGAAATAACAGAGTGACACTCAAGAATGTCATCGGAATCGATCATGCCGTGGTCATGGTCAGGGATCTCGACAAGGCCGCCGCGAACTGGAAGCGGCTCGGCTTCACCATCTCGCCGCGCGGCACCCACAGCGCCAAGATGGGATCGGGCAACTACACCATCATGCTCGATCCCGATTACATCGAATTGCTCGGCGTGCTGGCCGAGACCGAGCATAATGCGCCGGCGCGCGCCTTTCTCGCCAAACGCGGCGAAGGCATCGAGCGCATCGCCTTTACGGCGGTGGATTCGGCTGCCGGCGCCGAGGAGATTCGCGCGCGCGGTTATGCGGCCCTCGGTCCGACCGATTTCGAGCGGCCGGTGACCATGCCCGATGGCACGCCGTCGGCGGCCAAATTCAGGATCTTTCAGTGGCCGATCGAGGAGGCGCCCGCGGGGGTCCGCATCTTCGCCTGCCAGCACAAAACCCGGGAAACCGTCTGGATTCCCGAACTGATGAAGCACGCCAACGGCGCGAAACGGCTGAGGCAGGTTCTGATCGTTTCAACCGAGCCTGCGAAAGATGCCGCGCATCTCGGACGCCTGATCGACCGCGACGCCAGGGCAGAGCCGGATGGCGCGGTCGCGGTGCCTTCCGGTTCGGACCGCGCCGATTTCATCTTCCTCACCAGGGAACAGGCGGCCCGGCGTTATCCCGCGGCCTCGCTGGCGGGACTACCCGAGGGCGGCGGCGCAGGCCTTGTGATGGCGACATCCGATCTCTCCGCCGCAGAGAAGGCGGCCGGCGGCTCGGCTGTCCGCAGCGGAAACGCGGTGTGCGTTCCGCCCGCGGCGGCGAACGGCACGCTGTTGGCGTTTGTCGGGATATAAGGGCGATCCGCGTTGTGGGCCTCATGGTTCGAGACGCGCGGCGGTGCCGCGCTCCTCACCAAGAGGGTGGTAGACCTCATCCTGAGGAGCGCGCCCTTGCGCGCGTCTCGAAGGATGCAGCCACCGAACTGGAAGATGCCCTACGCCTTCCGCAGCGTCTTCACCCTGTCGATGATGCTGCCCAAAATGCCCTTGGGCAGGAAGATGATGAAGACCACCAGCAGCACGCCGTAGACGAGGTTGTCCCAGCCGACCGCCTTGGTGCCGAAGCCGATGCGCAGGATTTCCGCGAGCATGATGGTGATGACGGCGCCGACCGTCGGCCCGAGCGAAACATAGAGGCCGCCGACGATGACGGCGAACACCATCTGCAGCGAGACCGAGATGCCGCTCACCGTGTCGGGCGAGATGAACATCTGGTACTGGCAGTAGAGCGCGCCCGACAGCGAGGTCATCAGCGCCGAGATGATCGTGATCTTGAGCTTTTCCCAGGTCACGTTGACGCCGGCAGCAGCCGCGGCGTCCTCATCCTCGGAGATCGCCTCCAGCGCATAGCGGTCCATGCTGCGGTCGACCCAGTTCCAGATCGCAAGTCCCACCGCCCAGACCCCGAGCGCGATCAGGTACCAGGTCAGCTTGTCGTCGAACTGCAGCGCCCAGAGATGGTTGCCCTTGGTGCGGTCCGGCGTGTAACCGAGCGAGCCGCCGGTGTAGTCGCGCGTCGCGGTGATCACCTGCAGCACGATCCCGGACAGCGCCAGCGTCACCAGCACGAAATAATGGCCGGTGATGCGGAAGCGGAAACAGGGATAGGCCACGATGACGGCCAGCACGGCGGCAGCGAGCATCGCGATGGGAATGCCGATCCACGGCGACACCCCCAGATGATTCCACAACAGCGCCGTCACATAGGCGCCGACGCCCATGAACCCGCCATGGCCCAGCGACACCAGCCCGAAGCGTCCCATCATCGACCATGACGTATAGGCGAACGACCAGATCAGAATCAGGATCAGAATGTGAAGATGGTATGGATCGCGATAGACGAAGGGCAGCGCGATCAGCGCGGCGCCGGCAATCCAGGGCAGGGACTGACGTACGGTCACGAGCGCCTCGCCAACAGCCCGCCGGGCCTGATGAACATCATGACGATGAAGAAGGCGAAGGCCAGCACGTAGCCCCACTCCAGATCGGAGAACAGGCCGCCGAGCGAGATGATTTCGGCGAACACGAACGCCGCGACGAAGCCGCCTACGAAATTGCCGAGCCCGCCCAGCACACAGATCAGGAAGGTGATCGGTCCGAACGACAGGCCGACGAAGGGGTGGATGTCGTACTGCAGCACCAGCAGGCAGGAGGCGAGGCCGGCGAGCGCGCCGCCGAGCGCCGAGGTGATGAGATAGATCCGTTTGGTATCGACGCCCATCAGCGCCATGATCTGGCGGTCCTGCGAGATGGCGCGGATCGCAGTGCCGATATAGGTCCGCTTCATGAAGAAATAGACCAGCAGCATGCCGATCAGCGCGGCGGCGAAAGCGAGCAGGCGCGAATAGCTGAAATGCATCTCGGCGAATTTCAGCACCGGCATCCGGATGCCGAGGTTGCGGAAGTCGATGCCGAACGCGACGGTGGCGAAGCTCTGCAGCACGAACAGCACGCCGCCGGTGGCGAGCAACTGGTTGATCGGCGGCGCCGAGAGCAGGGGAGCGATCACGAGCCAATGCAGCAGCGCCCCCAGTCCCGCCACCAGCAGGATCGTGAACGGGGCTGCAACGTAGTAGGGCAGCCCGAAAACCTGGACCATGTAATACATGCCGTACATGCCGATCATGACCAGTTCGGCGTAACAGATCCAGGTCACGTCGATGACGCCGAAGATCAGGTTCAGCCCCAGCGCCAGCAGCGCCAGTACGCCGCCGAGCAGGATGCCGTTCACCATGGCTTCGAGCAGGTAGATGTCGAAAATGTCCGTCATCGTTGTTACCTACACTCCGAGATAGGCTTGGCGGATGGTGTCGTCGGCGAGCATCTCGCCCGACGTGCCGGAGGCGCGGATCGAGCCTGCCTCCAGCAGGTAGGCGCGATCGACCACCTTTAGCACCTGCTGCACGTTCTGCTCGACGATCAGCACGGTGAGGCCGCCGGCGCGGATTCGCTTCACCAGTTCGAACACCTGCTGCACCACGACCGGCGCGAGCCCCGCCGAGGGCTCGTCGAGCAGCAGCAATTTCGGGTCCGACATCAGCGCGCGGCCGATCGCGCACATCTGCTGCTCGCCGCCGGACATGGTGCCGGCCATCTGGTGACGGCGCTCCTTCATGCGCGGAAACAGGTCGAACACGAAGTCCAGCCGCTCGGCATAGCGCGCCCGGGCTTCCGGCATGAAGGCGCCCATCTTCAGATTGTCCTCCACCGTCAGGCGGGGAAACAGCCGGCGATTTTCGGGCACATGGGCGATGCCGAGGCTGACGATGCGATGTTCCGGCGTTTTCAGGACGTCGGTGCCTTCCATGGTGATGGTGCCGGCGCTGGGCCGGATCAGGCCGGAGATCACCCGCATCAGGGTGGTCTTGCCGGCGCCGTTGGGGCCGATCACGCCGACCGCTTCGCCCGCTTTGACGTCGAGACTGACGCCGAACAGCGCCTGAAAGGTGCCGTAGCCTGCATCGACCGATTTCAGTTCCAGCATGCGCGCTACCCCCTACCGACGCGCTTCGGCAGCTGCGGCCTGCGTCGCATCGGCGTCGGTGCCGAGATAGACCTCGACCACCCGCGGATCGTTCGACACCTCGCTCGGCAGCCCTTCCGAAATCTTCTCGCCGTGATCCAGCACCATGACGCGGTCGACCACGCGCATCAGCACGCCCATGATGTGCTCGACCCAGATGATGGTGATGCCGAGCTCGTCGCGGATCTTGCGCAGCATGTCGGCGGCCTGGTCCATCTCGGTCTCGTCGAGCCCGCCCAGGCTTTCGTCGGCCAAGAGCAGTTTCGGGCCGGTCGCGAGCGCCTTGGCGAGTTCGAGCTTCTTCAGCCCGGCGGCGCCGAGCCCGTCGACCGCAGCGGTGCGGTCGGTCGGCAGCCCGACCATGCCGAGCGCGCGTTCGGCGGCTTCCTCGGCCTTGACGCGACTGTGCTTGCCCTGGCCGAAATAGCCGGCCAGCGCCACATTCTCGAACATTGTCAGGCGGTGGAATGGCCGCGGAATCTGGAAGGTCCGGCCGATGCCGCGATTGATGATCCGGTGCGGCGCGAGACCGGAAATCTCGGCGCCGGCGAACTTGATCGAGCCCGCCGACGGCTGGAACGTACCGGAGAGCATGTTGAAGATCGTGCTCTTGACTGAACCGTTCGGGCCGATCAGGCCGAGAATCTCGCCCTGTTCGACCCGAAACGAAACCTTGTTGACAGCCGTGAAGCCGCCAAACCGCTTTACCAAGCCCTCGACTTCCAGCACGACGATCCCTTTGGTGCGTCAAGAATACGCGTCAAAACAAAAGACCGAAGCCTCGGTTCTGAGTTCAGTCAGAACCGAGGCTGCAGGGACCGTCTATTTGTTGCTGTAGGTCGAGCCCGCCGGCAGCGGCAGCACGGCCTCGCGTTGCGCCTGGCTCTTCGGCCACACCACATATGACTTGTCGTCGACGTACTGGATGACCACCGGGAACGAGCGTTCGTTCTGTCCGGCCATCGGGGTGCCATCGCCGTGGAACTTGACGCCAAAACCGAGCATGGTGCCGCCTTCGGGAATGTCGACTTCCAGCGACGCCTTGCGCAGCGCTTCGGGATCGACGCCGCCGTATTTCTTGATGGCGCGCGGCAGCACTTCGGTCAGGAAGACGTAGGTGTTCGACGCGGCCATGCCGACATGCGCCGAGCGGATGGCAATGCCCGGCTTCGCCTTGTCGAACTCCTCACCGACCATCTTGATGACCGGCGGCAGCTTGGGATCCATGGTCTTCTGGTTGGCGAGCCAGATCGAGATCGGATCGACGTTGAAGAAGTGGTTGACGTCGCCGCCAAGGCCTTCCTTCAGCTTCTCATAAACGCCGTAGCCTGCTCCATGGCCGACCAGGGCGCCGAATTTCAGCCCCTGTTCGCGCGCCTGGCGCAGCAGCAGCGTGATGTCGGGATTGTAGCCGGTGTGGAAGATCACGTCGGGCCGGGCACGCTTCAGCTTGGTGACGAGCGCGGAGAGATCGGGCGCGGTCGCCGAATAGCCTTCCTTCCTGACGACGTTGAAGCCGGCTTTCTTGGCGCCCGCCACATTGCCCTTGGCCACATCAACGCCGTAGGCGCCATCCTCGTGGATGATGGCGACGCGCAGGTCCTTCGGCTCCTTGCCGAACTTGGCCTTGGAATTCTTTTCGATGAAGTCCATCGCGATCATGCCGAACTGATCGCCGCTCGCCTGTGGGCGGAAGATGTATTTGAAATTCTTGTTCTCGAGCACCGCCGAGGAAATGCATGTGGTGATCCACATGAATTTCTTGAGCTGCTCGACGCGGGCAGCCACCGGCACGCACTGCGCCGACGAGAAGAAGCCGAGCAGCATGTCGACCTTTTCCTGCTCGATCAGCCGGACCGCCTCGTTGATGGCGACATCGGGTTTGCTCTGGGCGTCGGCGTAGACCGCCTCGATCTTGTAGCCTTCGACCTCCTTCTTGGCATAGGAGTCGAGCATGATCTTGGCGCCGGTGTATTGCAGCTCCGAACCGCCACCCGCGAGCGGGCCGGTCAGGTCGTAAATCACGCCGATCTTGATTTTCTTTTCCTGGGCGTCGGCGGAAGCGGCCATCCCCAGCGCCGCGACCGCGGCAATCAAACCACCAAACACACGAGCAGCTTTACGCACCAGCATCGAAATCCTCCCCTGGAAAATTGTGCATTGCGCTTCTTAGTTATTGTGCATTGCGTTTCTTGGTTTTTGTTGTCGCCCATCACAGAGGTAGGGCCGACGGATGTCAAGCGCCAAGCATCGCTGATCCGACACGAGAAGGCCGGACGTCATGCCAACTGACGAAAAGCTGCATATCCGCCGCCGCGCCATTGCGCAGGCGGCAAAGCGGGAAAATTACGACTGGCTCTGCCGCCCGGCCTGTTCGACCCTGACCGCCACCGACAGGGTTTCCATGCCGCCGCCGTAGCGGGTGCCGCGCACCGGTGCGGCGCCGAGATAATCCAGCCCAATGGCGACGCGGGCGTGGGCGTCGGTGGTGCAGATGGCGTTGGCCGGATCGAACCCGACCCAGCCGAGATCGGGCACGAAGGCCTCGGCCCAGGCGTGGCCGGCCTGCTGATGGATCATGCCGTCGGAACGCAGGAAATGTCCGGCGACGAAGCGCGCCGGCACGCCGCCGGTGCGCGCGCAGGCGATGAAGACGTGCGCGTAGTCCTGGCACACCCCGCGCTTCAGCGCGAAGGCTTCCGCCGCCGAGGTGCCGCTGTTGGTGGGATCCTCGTCGAAGGTCATGTGCTCGTTGATCTGCATCATCAGCGCATGCAGGAAGCCGAGCACGTCGGCTTCGGACTCCGAGCGCAATTCCCGCGAAAACGCCGCCATCGCCGGATTGACTTCGGTCAGCGAGGTCGAGCGCAGGAACAGGCTCGGCGGAAACCGCTCGTCGGTGCCGCGGAGCACGCCGCCGGTGTCGTGGGTCTCGATCAGGCCTTCGACATTGATGGTGAGGTCGGCGATCGGCCCTTCGGTCAGCACATGCGTGACGTTGCCGAAGGCGTCCTGATGCACCTGGAGCCGTGAATCGGTGGAGACGTCGATCTGCCATTCGGCGACATATTGCCCGTCATGGCTGCCCGGCGTCATGCGCAGGATCTGGATCACCCCGGTGGCCGGCGGCTCATAGCGATAGATGGTGGAATGGGCAATTCGCAGGCGCATGACGCTAAGATTCCGAATCGGGTGTGAGCAGCGAAGGCTAGCGCTAGATCAGGTACTGCCTGGCGATGATTTCGCCGAGCCTCGAATTATCCGCAATGAATTCCTGGATGAACTCGTGCACGCCGTGCTGGAAGATATCGTCCATGTGGCTGTGTTCCAGCCGGTTGCGCACGCCGCGGGCATGGCGCTGGGCGGCGCCCTGGCGGCCATAGGCGACGCCGATCTGGTCGAGATTGCGCACCAGGTTGCCGTAGCAGCTCGCCAATGAGCGCGGCAGCGAGTCGTTGAGGATCAGCAGGTCGGCGATCAGCCACGGTTTCAGCGTCTCGCGATAGACCCAGTGATAGGCGGTCAGCGCCGAGACCGAGCGCAGGATCGAGGTCCACTGGTAGTAGTCGAGCGGGCCGCCGACATGCTCTTCCTCGGGCAACAGCACGTGATACTTGACGTCGAGGATGCGGGCGGTGTTGTCGGCGCGCTCCAGATGCAGGCCGAGCCGCGAGAACCAGTAGGCGTCGTTGCGCAGCATGGTGCGGTAGGCCGAGCCGTCGAAGCGCAGCGAGGTTTCCTGCACGAAGCGCAGGAACTTCGCCAGTTCCTCCCGGGTCTTGGTGCCTTTGCCCCAGACTTCCTGCAGGTCGATCCAGGCCGAGTTGATGGTGTCCCACATCTCCGATGTCAGCGCGGTCCGCACCGAGCGCGAATTGAGCCTTGCGTTCTCGATGCAGTTCTTGATCGAGGAGGGATTGCTAGGTGAAAACGACAGATAGTCGACGACGTTGTGCTCGTCGGCTTCGTCGTAGATTTCGTAGAAGCTGGCGCTGACGCCGGCGGTCAACAGCGCCGAATCCCACTCGTTGGTCTTGCCGATATAGGTGTTCGGCAGCGCCGTGACGCGCAGCGTCGCCTCGATGGTGCGCGCGAGATATTCCGCGCGTTCGACATAGCGGGCCAGCCAGTACAGGTTTTCGGCAGTGCGCGACAGCATGCTTGATCTACTCGTCCAGTATCCAATTCTCACTCGTCCAGAATCCAAGTGTCCTTGGTGCCGCCGCCCTGGCTGGAATTCACCACCAGCGAGCCTTCCTTCAGCGCCACCCGCGTCAGCCCGCCCGGCACGATGGTGACGTGGTTGCTGCCGGTCAGGACGAACGGCCTCAAGTCGACATGGCGCGGCGCGAGCCCTGACTCGGTGCAGGTCGGGCAGGTCGACAGCGCCAGTGTCGGCTGGGCGATAAAACCCTCGGGCTCGCGCTTGAGCTTGTCGCGGAACGCCTCGATGGTGGCCTTGGTCGCCGCCGGCCCGATCAGCATGCCGTAACCGCCGGAACCGTGCACTTCCTTGACCACCAGCTCGCTCAGATGGTCGAGCACGTAGGACAGGTCCCTCGGCTCGCGGCAGCGCCAGGTCGGCACGTTCTTCAGGATCGGTTCCTCGCCGAGATAGAACTTCACGATCTCCGGCATGTAGGAATAGACCGCCTTGTCGTCGGCGATGCCGGTGCCGACCGCATTGGCGAGCGTGATGTTGCCGGCGGCATAGGCCGACATCAGCCCGGGCACGCCGAGCGCCGAATCCGGACGGAAGGTGAGGGGATCGAGGAAGTCGTCGTCGACGCGGCGGTAGATCACGTCGACCCGTTTCAGGCCCTCGGTGGTGCGCATGAACACCTCGTCGTTCTTGACGATGAGGTCGCGGCCCTCGACCAGCTCGATGCCGAGCTTGTCGGCGAGAAACGAATGCTCGTAATAGGCGGAGTTGTAGACGCCGGGCGTCATCAGCGCCACCGTCGGCTCGGCCGAGGCGCCGAGCGGCGCCACCGAGCGCAGCGCCGACAGCAACTCGTCCGGATATTTTTCCACAGGTGCGACGCGGTGGCGGGCGAACAGGTCCGGAAACAGCCGCATCATGATTTCGCGGTTTTCCAGCATGTAGGAGACGCCGGACGGCGTGCGCGCATTGTCCTCCAGCACGAAGAACTCTTCCGGATTGACGCGGACGATGTCGATGCCGGCGATGTGCACATAGACGTCGTGCGGCACGTCCTGGCCGTTCATCTCCGGCCGGAACACCGGATTCTGGAAGATCAGGTCGTCGGGAATGATGTTGGCGCGCAGGATGTCGCGGCCGTGATAGATGTCGCGCAGGAACATGTTGAGCGCGCGCACCCGCTGTTTCAGGCCTTTTTCGAGGATCGCCCATTCCTTGGCCGATATGATCCGCGGGATCACGTCGAAGGGTATCAGCCGCTCCTGGGCCTCGGCGTCGCCATAGACGGCGAAGGTGATGCCGATCCGGCGGAACAGCAGCTCCGCCTCCTGGCGCCGATATTCCAGTGCATCCGGCGGCGTCTCCTTCAGCCAGCGGGCCAGCTCCCGGTAGGCCGGGCGGAGGTCGCCGCCGGGCCCATTCATCTCATCGAACGCAACTGCCATATATCCCGACGCTTTTCCAAGGTCATTCTAGAGACCATGCGAGACAGTGCATGACTGAAAGGGATGGTAGCAAGGGCCGGGCCAGCGCGATATGCATTCGGCCGGGGCATTTGCTATGGATGGTTCCGGGCATTGCCTGAAAAACCGGCTGTAGGCTGCTTAATACGGCAGCAATATCCGGTGACTTCAAGGCGTGGGTTGAGCAAGGTCAAAATGCAGGGCGAGGAGAGGTTATGAGCGAGATCGTCACCGCGGGAATTCTTGTCATCGGCGACGAAATCCTGTCCGGGCGGACCAAGGACAAGAATATCGGCTTTATCGCCGAATACCTGACCAATATCGGGATCGACCTCAAGGAGGTCCGCGTCGTTGCCGACGAAGAATCCGACATCATCGCGGCGCTGGACGCGCTGCGCCACCGGTACGATTACGTCTTTACCACCGGCGGCATCGGGCCGACCCATGACGACATCACCGCCGACGCCGTCGCCAAAGCGTTCGGGGTCGGCATTGACCATCATCCCGAGGTGGTGGCCCGGTTCAAGGAGCGCTGGAGCGAACAGGACCTGAACGAGGCGCGGCTGCGCATGGCGCGGATTCCCGACGGCGCCGACCTGATCCAGAGCGCGACCATTCTCGCGCCGGGCTTCAAGATCGGCAATGTCATCGTCATGGCAGGCGTACCCACGATCATGCAGGCGATGATGGACATCGTCGCGCCGAAGCTGAAATCGGGTGTCCGGATGCTGTCGGAATCGGTGCGCGCCAATGCGCGGGAAGGCGACGTCGGCGGTCCGTTGCGGGAAATCGCCAAGGCGCATCCCGACGCCGTGATCGGCAGCTATCCGTTTCTCGACGACGAGAAGAAGCCGAACACCAATCTCGTCGTCCGTTCGCGCGATCCCGACAAGCTCACGGCTGCCATGAATGCCGTGAAGGAAATGCTGGCGGGACTGAATGTTACCACCCGCTAGCGGATCGATCACTGAAAGCGGAGCGAGAGCAGCGTGGTGAATAATCATTCGGAACCCGGCGCGCTGGAGCGGGCCGGCAAGCCATTCCCGGTCTCCTGGGACCAGTTTCACCGGGATTGCCGGGCGCTGACCTGGCGGCTCAACGAAGTCGGGCCGTTTCACGCCATCATCGCCATTACCCGCGGCGGGCTGGTGCCGGCGGCGATCGTCGCGCGCGAACTCGGTCTTCGCGTGATCGATACCGTTTGCGTCGCGAGCTACGATCACGACCAGCAGGGC
>JBAQER010000356.1:0-6607 GCA_049286845.1 Bradyrhizobium sp. | reverse complement strand
CATGCGGTGGTGCAGTTTGCACATGGAGCAGACGACTGCATTTCTTGAGGTTTTCACGTAGCCAGCACCGGTCCGGCGAGGGCTTGGACTCCCAGGGATCCGCAATCTAGCGCTTTGCGGGCTAGCGCCGAAATCGCGAGCAGCATCAGAGACCTGAGCGCAGTGCCAGAACTGTCGGCTGGCTGATGACAATGAGAGCGGCGATCTGTCCCCCGATCATTCTCATTCGTCGCGAAGGCGCCGCGTTAGGGATTTGGGCCGGTGCCAGCCGGTTAGCGTAAGCTAGTGCGCGGTCGCCTCGGGCGCTTTCTTTTTCTCCTCGAAAATGCTTCGCACTAGCGAATCGTGGCCTTTGCTCAGCGCGGCGTGATCGAGGCCTAAGCGGCCGTTAAATCGCTCGCTCATGCGGTCCATCAGAAACTCTATATCAGATCCCAACAGTTCAACCATCTTTAGGCCGGTCAGACGGTAGAGCCTTTCGGCCAAGGCGAGGATGTGCCGCGCCAAAGCTGCGTGCTCCTCCTTAGAGCAGGGAGCGCCGAGACAGGCGTGAAGACACCAGAAACACGTTGCCCAGCATTCCAGAACGTCGTCCGTGAGCTGTTCGTGCAGCGCATCAAATTTTACGTGCCGAATAGCCGGATCCTTACCCCCGAAGAAACCAAAGAGAACCCGTCCCATGAGTCGGGGCCAGCTTTCCGCGCCATCCTGCACCGGCAGGACCTGCAACGATGTCCTACCATTTGACTTTTCGGCATCACTCTCCCGGCCTGCCCATCCGGCAGCGGCGACGATCATCAGCAGCGCCCGCAGCCGCAAAGCATCGAACGTTGTGAGCGTATCACTCGACTTTCGCTCGGAAATCCGCTCATTGAATGCTGTCACGGCGGCGGCGATCTGACCGCGTGTCGCCTTCCTTTGGGTTGCTTTTCGACGCTGCTCCTCGAGTAGCTTTTCCTCTGGGGACTTATCACCGGCTTCAGGGTCCAAAGTCTCGCCTCGGTTCATCGCTTCTTCGGCGTTCGCAGTTTCATCTCCTAGATCAAAGGCCTTATCGAGATTTCGTTCCTGCTCGACGCCTGGCTGGATATCCTCATTACCAATTTCAAGTATCCGGTTGAGAAAGCCCCGCACGAGGGACATCTCACTGCCTCCAAGACTGTTTCTCGGAATCAAAGAATCCTTGGCACGTGGCTTACGGCCGGCGATGAATTCCTCATATGTGAGCATCCGGGATCGGGCAGACGCTTTGTCGTCTTCATCCCCCTTCTTGCTGCGCGTCTTAGTTGCCAATCGCTCGTTTTCACTGTCTTGAATACGTTCCGCCGATTCCAGCGTGTCGAGCACGTCGAGCAGCCATAGGCCTTCTTCGGTCTCTTCGGCAAGTTGGGAAGCAGCATTTTCTGTATGCTTGGAACGAGCTTCCTTCGCCGCCTCGCGAATTTTGTCGATGAGGGCCACGATTGCTGGCGCGGATCGCGTTCCATTGGAAAAATGCACGACAGCGAAAGCGGGACGCTCCGCGGGGGGCGCGATTAGATAGTGCCTCGAATTGCCGCGATTGGCGCCCGGACCAAGATGGCAGTTTAGCTTCTTACCCTCGTTGTTGAGCAGTTCGATTGCTGAAGAATCAGGATCGATAGTGGTCGGTGGTGTCCAAATCAAGGTATCGTAACTGCATTCGAATCGTCCTGGCGTGCGTTTGAGCCAGTCGTCAAGATCAAGCTCGTCTTCGTTTTCGCCATGGTCCAGTTGGTCAGGATCGACCTCGTGGCTGGGGTCTAGGAGTTCGGCTAACTCAAGAGAGTCAAGCACAGTGCCTGCAGGAAAGCGTCGATACATACAGACTTCTTCATTCTCTCCGGTAAAACCTTTTGTACCCAGAGCAGCGACGGTGCAGTTGGCGCTTCCGTACAGTACGTGGTCCGCTTTTCGGGTTTGTGCTATCATAACCTTCGCATGCAGAAAGCGACCCTTGCGAAATTCTTCGCGATCAAATAGCCGCACGCCCTTTAACTTCTTCAAAGCCGTGACTGGAAATAGGCCCGTGTGGGAGTCGATCAGCAGATCAGTTTTTGCGGGCGATAGTGACTTCGCGATAAAGCCCAAAGCCTTAAGTTTATCATCCCAATATGGGCTGACGACAATGAGACGTTTTACGGGCCTATCATCCACTTGCGCCAAAAATCGCTCGCCTATACCCACCTTTTCGCCAGTCGTCAGGAGAGCGGCCGTTGTTTCGTCCGCCAAGGTCACGCTTTCGCTTGTCTGCACCGCGCGCGATAGCCAGGGCGTGCGGGCTTCGGCCCATGCGATTTGGCTATCTAGGGCTTGTCCGGTTCTATCACAGTGCCGCAGCGCGTACGCCCAAGCTCGCGCGATCAAGCGCTGTTCGCCGCTGTCTTCTGCGCCACACGCGAATTCACCCGCCAGTTCGAGATTGCCGGCTAGCCCAGTTGCGGTGACATTCGCCGAGCTGACGATGATCCGCCCACCCTTTCGTCCCAGTTGGACGAAAAGTTTTGGATGAAAAACCCCCGCGGCCTTTGCGCCGTTTGCAGTGTACAGGCGCCCCGCATGACGAGGTAATGAGGAAGAGTCGGCGAGACTCTGCGAGAGTAGGGCGCCATCGCACAAGAGGATGTTATTGTGGCAGCCCGCGCCTCTCAGGCGCGATAGGACGACATTCTCATAGGCGTCGAAATCAACGCCAAAGCTAGTGATGATGCTAGTGTGATATCCGCGCTCTCCAAAGCGCTCGTAAAGCTTCATGACACTCGTAACACCTCCGCGCCGCGAGACGTAAGACCCCCGTCATCAATCAAATGGATATCGCGAAGAAATCTGACAGCCGGACCGAGCCGAGGATTCGTAAATACGGGGCCATCCTTGTCGCGAAGCCGGATCAAGCCGTCATCCGTTTCAATCAAGAAGGTGTAATCACCTTGACGCTGGAATTTGCGAAGGGCGACCCACAAATGTCGGTGCATTACACGCTCGTCGATGATCCGCGCGACAATGTCCGCAAACTTGGTGTCACCGCATTGATCGAGGTATCGGCCTTCCGTCAACAACGAATGGAATGCGGTTAGGTCGAGACTGTGCAATTCTTCTGCAATAGCCTGTGTGTTCGCCCGGAACCGCTTATGCAAGAGCCCGAGAAGCGTGAGCGCTTTCCAAGCAACTTCAGCAGGGCAATATTGGGCGGCCCGCCGCACGGCCATGATTTCGCTTGCGAGCCCCCATTCGCTTTCTTGTAGGCTTGGATCATAGGCATTTGCAGCGAGGTGAAGTCCTGCCACGAAGACATTCCAGGATGACGGCAGCGTTTTCACCGTTGCGGTTATCTCTTTAGCGCAGCGCGCGATCAGTACCGAAGGTGCGATCCCGCGTGGGTGGTCACCTAATCTATCCAGAATGAACTTCAGCAGGCATTCTAAGGCGACGTGGCAAAGATCATTCGCCTGATAGATGCGCCAGCGTTCCGTCTGCGCCTCCAGTGGTTTTGTGCCCGGCTCGAATACCCGTCCGCGTTGGTCCTTGCCCGCATAAAGTATCCACCTTACCTCCTCTGGAGTAGGACTCCGCTTGAGCTGGTCTGCGATCTTTAGAATCAGTACCAGGCTTAAGCGCCGTGAGATATCATTGGGATGTTCCGGCCGAATGTGGGCAAAGAGGATATTTTCATATAGCTTTCGCTCAGGCCCGCTCTTTCGAATGCCTGAAGGGGCCAAATGCGCAAGCCGGTCAAGGTCGTCGAGCGACACCTTACCGCGCTGGATCGCTCCATAGAACAGCTCAGAAAGTTCACCCAACTCTTTCTCGAACGCTTGGGCTAATTTCTCGCCGATTTCAACGCTGGGCACGGCGATCAGATGTTCGTCCGCCTCCTCGAAGATACCGACCTGAAATAGTTGACTCGCATAAGCCAAGCCGTAAGCGCCCCATGCTAGTTTGAAGTAGTAAGTCGGGCTTTTAGGTTCGGCATCTGCCGAAAAGTCAATCGTGCGACCCCGCAGATTATCGAGTCTGCTCCGTGCCCAATCTGTGCCGGTGACGCCGCCTTCATCACCGCGGTGCTGTGCGATCAGCGCATAGAGCGCTTCCATGCGCCTCACCATTCGCTGCCAGCTTTGCGGATTTGTATCGCCGATGCGCCTGGCGTAGACCCAACTCAGCCAAGCATACAGTCCGTAGTATCTCATCCGGAGGGTCACGTTGCCGATGCCCGGTAGCAGCGTTTGGTACAAATTCACGCTACTATTCTGCATCCCCAAAGGATCGAGCCCGTTCTTTTTCCGGTACTCGGTCCATTTGGGAAAGTTCAATTCTGCTACGCTGCTCAATTGTGTCTGCTCCGCGCGCAGAGGATTAGTAAGCGGCGGCGCACGCCCGCGGATCTTGACGATCAAAACAGCAAATTGAGACAGGCGAAATAGCTTAACGGCAAACTATGCACAGGAGCAATCTTGGGCAGTGCATGCCGGTGAAGCCCAAAATCGATCGAGCGGAAAAGTCTCTATGTTCCGCAAAAGACACCCAGCATGATCGTCATCTAGCGGTCATTGGCCGACTTGTTCCATAACATCTGATCTGCGAATGACCGGTCTTGGCGCAAAGCGGGCGTTCCGACGAACAGCATTAAAGTCGTAGCCGCCGAACCCGCCAGTGCCGACGAGTTCGCCCACCGCGGTGTTGCTTGCGGCTTGGCTTCGATCGTCGTCCTTTGCGTGCATCACGGGGTTGAAGGCGATCTGCGCCGACGGATGATCGTCCAGATCCAGGCCGCAACGGCGAGCAGCAAGGCGGCATGAGGAGCCCAGGCTTGCGGCTCTCCCATCGTGCGGAGGGTTATGCTGCTCAGGAGGCACCAGAGAACGGGGATTGGTAGGAGCAATGACAAAAGCCTACCGCGGGCGAGGAGCAGAAGGCCGAGCGTGGCGATCGCGGTCGGATCTGGAGCGATGCCAAAAACCTCGGACGAGGCCCAGCCACGTCCCTGTAGCGGTGCGAGCAACGGCTGTGCGGCGATTGCGAAGGCAAGGAGCAGATATCCTGTCCAACCGGCAAGCCCGCGTCGGTCGAAGGCGAGGCCGTCGAGCAAAGAACCGGCGACGAGGAGCAGCACGCCTTCAACGGCAAAGGCCGGCACGACATAGGCGGCAGCCCAGTTGATGGTCACGTAGCGGCTCCACAGGAAGGACCACCCGACGAAGATCCAAAGAATCGCGAGGAGGAGTGCGAGCCACCGTGCAGAGCTTGTCGGCCGCCACGCCACGAGCAGGATGATGATGAGGCCGGCGGCGAGCGCGAGCACTTGCAGCGGCCAGAAGGCCGCGTTGTGCAATTCGAACATCCGCCAGTAGACGCGCGGCGAAAAAAGCAGGAAATCCTCCGGCCGGTAGGTCCACCACTCCGACATCAAAGATTCTGCACGTAGGCCGAGATGCGCTCGCGCATGGCCAGGTCCGGCACGGGGCCGGCGGCAGCCGAGAGATTTTCGCGCACGTGGTCGACGCGGGTGGTCGCCGGAATGGCGACGGTGACGGCTGGGTGAGAAAGGATGAACTTCAGGATGAGCTGCGACCAGCGCGACGCGCCGAGTTCGGCCGCCCACTCGGGGAGTGGCTCATCCTTGAGCCGGTGGGTCAGCGCGCCCTGCCGAAACGGCCGGTTGACGATCACGGCAATGCCGCGCTCCGCCGCCAGCGGCAGCAGCCGCTCCTCCGCCTCGCGGTCGACGACGTTGTAGGAGAATTGCACGAAATCGATAGGCTCCTTCCGCATTATCTGTTCGAGAAGGTCATGGCGGCGCCCCTCTGAAGTGGTGATTCCAACGTAGCGCACCGCACCGGCCGCCTTCATCTCAAAAAGCGTGTGCAGATGCGCCTTCCAGGCGAGGAGATTGTGAACCTGAACGAGGTCGAATTTTGGTACGCCCCAGAAGCGACGCGATTGCTCAATCTGGGTCGGGCCTGCCGTTGCCGAGGACGTCCAGACCTTTTCAGCCGAAAATAGCGTGTTGGGTCGCCCGAGCTTTTGAAGACCGTAGCCGATCACCGGCTGCGACGAGCCATACATGGGGGAGGAATCGATCATGCGGCCGCCCGCCTCGAAGAAGGCGGCCATGACGCTCGCACATTCGTCCCTGAGCACCGGGTCGCTGCCGACGTTGAAAGTGATCCATGTGCCTAACCCCACGATGGGTATGGCCTCGCGGGTCGAGGGTATGAGTCTGCGGGCGGACGAGCCTTCCTGGGCATGCGGAAAGGTTGGCAAGAGCGCCGCGGCGGCCGTCGCCAAGGAGGCCCGCACGAACGTTCGGCGTGTCGTCCGCATCCGATGCTCCATCATCGTGGCAGGGAAATTCCTGCAAAATGCGCAGGGTAAACTGTCCTGCCGGCCTTTGCGCACGAAGTAGCCCGGGGACAGCGTAGCATGTTCTGGAGGGCACCAGACATCAATTGGTCCAGCGTATTAGTGTCAAAAGGCCGAACGCGGACGAATTCCGATATTGGCGCAACGCGGACATTGGGCAATCAGCAAGCGGAACAACGCTTTCATAAAAATTCGAACGAGGATAAGTAAGGGATCCGATCCATTCGGG
>JBAQER010000355.1:0-2427 GCA_049286845.1 Bradyrhizobium sp. | reverse complement strand
GTCCGGGAGCGGCGCCCGCCGCGGCTGCGCCCGCGCCGGCCTTGAGGCTACGGCCGATGCTGCCGCGCGAGGAGTTGTTCGTGTTGAGGTCGGCTTGCAGCGGCGACGTTCGCGGGCTCTGCGGCGGCGTAGCGCCCGGCGGCGGCCGCATCATGCAATGCTTGGCGAACCGGGCCGCTTCGATCTCGCCCGCCTGCAAGCAGGTGCTGGTGCAGTTCGCCGCGCCATAGACCGGCATTACACGCCATTCCGGCGGCGCGGGTCCACGACCAGGAAGCAAGCAGGCGGCTTGCCTGACTTTCTCCGGAGAGGGCCAGAGATCACCGACGCAAGATAAGGAAACCACCAATGCTACGCTCGATACTGATGACCGCTGCCCTGCTGTGCGCCTCGCAATCGGCTTTCGCCCAGGAGCTGACCGCCGAGCAACGCAGCGCCTGCATGGGCGACTACGAAAAGTATTGCAAAGGCGTCGTGCCCGGCGGCGGCAGGATCATCGCCTGCCTGGCCAGGGAGAGCGACAAGATCGCGCCGGCCTGCAAGAGAGTGCTGGCCGCCGCGGAAAAGAAGTAGGCTGGCTTCGAAAGTCGCCGCACCTGGCGCACGCCGAATTTCTCTTTCAGCTGATAGCGCCGACGTCGGCAAGACAGCCGGGTTCAGCGTGACGCTGCGGAGCCCGGCGTGTTCTGGCCCATCGCCCAGCGGCCGCCGATCTTTTCGGTCAAGGTGCGGCAGACCTGCTTCAACCTTTCGACCACGGCCTGGTCATGCCGGCGGTCGAAGGCGGACGTCGCGATCACGGTGACGACGAGCGCGGCGCGCGCCTGGATATCGAGAATCGGCACCGCGGTGGCTCGCAGCCCCGGGATCAGCATCTCATCGACGGAGGCCGACATGGCGCCCCGCACCTTGCTGCGGATGGCGTTCACATCGACGGCGCGCTTGTCGACCGGTTTCTCATCTTCGATCGCGTTGGCCGCTTCCTCGTCATCCATGAAGCTGAGGAAGACGTGTCCGGTGGCCGAGCCGAGCAGCGGCAGCACCGATCCAACCGTCAGCGACGTCGTCACCGGCGGGCGGCCAGCGTGCCAGCGCACGATGGTTGGGCCGAGCGGACCGCGGGCTGCGACCAGCGTGGTGCGTCCGGTCTCGCGCGTGAAGGCAGCGATGGCCGGATCGGCGTCCGCGAAGACGTCGGTGCGCGCGAGAGCCGCAAGGCCGATCTGGATCGCCTGCGGACCGAGGTCGTAACGCCCCGACGAGGCGTCCTGATGCGCCATGCCGGAGGCGATCAGGCTCGCGAGATAGCGATGGGTCTGGGAGGCGGACAGGCCCGATCGCTTCGCCACCACGCCGAGCGTGGCCGATTCCGGCTCGGCCGCCAGCGCGGCCAGGACGCGGAAACCGATATTGACCGACTGAATGCCGCGTCGGGGGGACGGCGTCGCATCAGACTCGCCGTCGGTGCGCAGGCTCTTCACCGCTTTGCTGGTCGTTGCCGGGCGAGGCTTCTTGGTGCGCATGTCGGGTCTCGATCAGAGCTCTTGGACGGGGTCTTGTACGGCGGCACCGAGGATCGACATGAATTCTTCGCTGAGCGGCGCACTCTTCATTGTGCCATCGTCCTTCAGCTGCACCCAGGCGCGGATTTCATATCCGATTCCGATCAGCTTGGCCTTCGAGCTGAACCGATAGTCGACCCTGAAACGGCGCTCGCCGGCTCCTTGCACAGTGATCTCGATATCCAGAACGTCGTCGTAGCGGGCGGGGGCCTTGAAATCCGAATGGGCCTCCACGATCGGCGTGACCGCCCCGAAACGCTTTCGGAGCTCGCGCTGGCTCAGGCCGCGGTCGCGCAGGAGCCGCTGAAAGGCGCAGTCGAACCAATAGAAGTAGTTGGGATAAAAGACGATTCCGGCCTCGTCGCAGTCGCCCCATTCGATCGTGAAGCTGGTCGTGAACATCGGTTCCTCCATTTTCCACTATTGCATATTTGGCAATCGATTGTACAATGTAAAAAATCGATGGAGGAGCATGTGCGTATCGCCGTGATCGGCGGGGGCCCCGGAGGTCTCTATTTCTCGTACCTCTGGAAGAAGCGCCACCCGGACGCCCAGATCGATCTGTTCGAGCAGAATCCGGCCGGCGCCACCTGGGGCTTCGGCGTGGTGTTCTCCGAACAGGCGCTCGAATTCCTGCGCGCCGACGATCCCGACACCGTGGACGCGATCGCGCCGCGGATGGAGAGCTGGAACAACATCACGCTGAATTTGCGCGGCGAGAGCGTCGAGATCGACGGCGTCGGATTCTCCTCGATCGGCCGGCTCGAGCTCCTGACCATCCTGCAGCAGCGCGCCCATGCCGTCGGCATTACGCCGCAATATGAAACGCTGCTGCAGTCGCTGGATCAATTGACCGGCTACGACC
>JBAQER010000354.1:0-8333 GCA_049286845.1 Bradyrhizobium sp. | reverse complement strand
TTTCGGATTTGAGGAACCAGCTTGGCGATGACGTTGAAATGGCCAAGGAGTCCGAGATCGATCGGCTGTTTCCGGATTGCGCGCATGGGGCGGTTCCACCTCTCGGTCACTGTTATGCGCTGCCGCTGATCGTGGACGACAGCATTGAGGCGCAGCCGGAGATCTATATGGAGGCGGGCGATCACGAGACGCTGCTCCATATGAGTCATGGGCAGTTTGCTCACTTGGTGGCAAGCGCACGACACGGCCGCTTCAGCGAGAAGCTGCCAGGCAGCTCCTTTGTATGGAGGTAGGCCTTCCTGGTGCGGACGCGCCAGGAATCTCACCGGCACCTAGTGTCCGAGGGAGGATTCGAATGACTTTGGTGCGACAGCTGCTTGATCATAAGGGCAGGAAGATCTGGTCTATTCACCCGGACGCTACCGTCTTCGATGCCGTGGCGAAAATGGCTGAAAAAGACGTGGGGTCGCTGGTGGTAATGGAAGGCGACAAGCTCGTTGGCATCATCACCGAAAGGCACTATGCGCGGAATGTTGTTCTCAAGGGCAAGACGTCTCCCGCAACGCCCGTGCGGGACATCATGGAAAGACGCGTCGTCATTGCGCGGCCGGAACAGACCGTTGAGCAGTGCATGGCCCTCATGAGCGATAAGCGCGTGCGTCATCTGCCGGTGTTTGAGGGAAAGAGGCTGGTCGGCATCGTTTCGGTCGGCGACCTTGTCAAGAGCATAATCGGCGATCAGAAGTTCACGATTGATCAGCTCGTACACTACATCCACGGGTGAACAGCCGCCGTGGATGGCTGAATTCGATTCCGAACGGCTGATACTTATTTACTTATTCGATACCCTGCTCGCGGGCCTTCCACATCGCCGCGATCCGGAAGCGTTCGTTGATGGCGGCTGGACTGGCGAGGATCTCCGCCTCCGCCTGCTTGAAGGCGCGGGCTACGATTTCGGCCTCCTCGCGCGTCAGCGCCACCCTCCCGGCCATGTGCGTGGCTTCCGGCATGACCGTCCAGATCGCGCGCTTGTTGGGGTGCATCTTGACCTCGATCAGTTCGAACGCCTCAAGCTCTCCGTCGAGGCAGATCGCCAATCCGATCACTTCCAGCTTCCGGCCGTCTTGCGTGGTCTTTACCAGTGTCGCCATGATTAATCCGCCTCCTGTGCTGCCAGCCAGCTATAACCGCCTTGATCCCAGAGTTGGGCGAGCGTCTGGTCGGGTTTCCAGTCCGGAAATTGCAGTCTGATGGCGTCATAGTCGGTCCGAAAGCGCGCCGCATCATCGCCTTGCAAATGCGCGGCGAAGAAATCAGCCTTCGAACGCAGGATGAAGGCGGCCCCGTCTTCGCTGCCCAGCAGTTCGTATTCCGAGCCTTGTGCGATCAGGTTGACCGTTACTTGATTTCCGCTCATGGGCGCATCTCCCGGTCGGATGGAGGTCTCATGCGGCAACGGCTGGCGTATCCTCCGCCAGTCCCCATTCCGCCCAGGAACCGTCGTAGACGGCGGTATTCTTGTGTCCGAGCAGATAGAGCCCGAGCGCCACCACGCAGGATGCTATGCCGGAGGCGCAGCTCGTCACGATCGGACGTTCGAGATCGATCCCGGCCATGGCAAATCGTGCGGCGAGCATTTCCGGCGTGATGAATGCGCCGGTGTCCGGGTCAATCAGGTCGGCCCACGGAATGTTCGTCGCGTTCGGGATATGGCCGAGTTTCTTGAACGGGAAGACGTCTTGCTGGGTGCCGTCGAACTTGGCGGGGCCGCGGGCGTCGATGACCTGCGCCGCGGCGGTCGCGAGATTTTCCTGCATTTCGCTCAAGCTACGAACCAGCGCGGGATCATACGCGGCCGTGAACGATCTCGGCTCCGGCCGCACCATCGACATGTCGGACGGCCGCTTTTCCTTGGTCCATTTGCCGTACCCGCCCTCAAGCATGGCGACCTTGTCGTAGCCGAAGACCCGAAACATCCACCAGACCCGCGCTGCGGCCGCTCCGCCATACAGCCGGTCGTAGACCACGACCCGGTCTCCGTCGCCTATTCCGAGCAGTCCGACTTTCTTTGCAAAATCTGACGCGCTGGGCAGCATGTGTGGAAGCGGGCTCGACTTGTCGGCGACGTGATCGATGTCGAAATGCACGGAACCCGGAAGATGACGGCCACGATACTGCGTGCGCCCGTCGAGGTTCGTGCTGGCGTGATGCCAGGTGCAGTCGAAGATCCGGACATCCGGGTCCGCAAGATGCTCCGCAAGCCATTCGGTGCTTACCAGCGCTTCGGGATTTGCGTAGGTCATCTCTCAATGATCTCCATGTCAGAAACTCGACAATCGTCGCCAAAGAGACACCTGACCGGCCGTTGCGATGTGCCGGGCGGTAGCTCGGTGTTACGTCGTGGGCATCGGATAACCGGTGCGTGGCCTTGTATCGTAGTATTCCGGCTTCTCCGGCCAGCCGCCCTCGGCGATGAATCTGAACGTCGTCAGCTTCACCGGCGCGCCTTGCGAGAATGAAACCTCGCTGAACTTGATCTCCCGGTCGCCGGGGCCTGCGGAAAAATCGGCAATCACAGTGCCATCCGCCTTGCGGGCGCGCGCGAAGCCCGGCGTGCCGACGCTGCTGGCCGGGACGGGATTTGCGGCAAAGACCGGACTTTCGAGGCCGTCCGACGCTGCACCGAAGGCAGGTGAGCCAAAGGTGAATGTTGCCAATGTTCCGCTGCGTTCGACGGGCTGATCGGCGGTCAGGGGGCGGGCGACCGAATAGATCGTCAACGTTCCGCCATCCAGCAGCCCTTTCAGTTCATCCTTGGAACAGCTGACAAGATCCAGTGTGACATTCATGCCAATCTCCATACGCACGGGCGCTTGCGTGTGGATTTATCAAGTTTTGTGCCAGTTGCCCGGGAAGAGGCGCGGCTCGCCAATTTCTTCAGGCCGGATCGGATCTTGCGCGAATCTTGCAGAGCCCGGTCGGGTAGCGAGATTTGTAGGTTGATCGATGCTGGATACGGCGATCATTGGCGGCGGGTTATGCGGCGTCGTGCTGGCGAGGAACTTGTGCCGGCAAGGCAGGGCCGTCGGTTTGTTCGAGGCGCGCAAACGGCTCGGCGGCCGCATCCTGTCGGTTGCGGGCGCCGGCTCAAGCCTCGCGATGGACCTCGGTCCGACCTGGTTTTGGCCGGACACGCAGCCCCTGATGAAGAGTCTCGTCGCCGAGCTGGGGCTTCCCGATATCGCCCAGCATGATGATGGTTCCGTGCTTCATCTGAAGGATCAGGATCAAGCGCCGGAGCGTATTGACGGGAAAATGATTCACCAGGGCGCCCGGCGTCTCCAGGGCGGCATGGCGCGGCTGATCGATGCGCTGGCCGCCGGGTTGCCGCAGGGCCTGACCTTTCTCAACCATGCTCTGACAGGTGTCTGCGATCGTGGAGACCATGTCGTTCTGAGATTTGCTGCGGGCGACGGCATTGTCGAGATTGCCGCACGACATGTCGTGCTCGCCCTTCCGCCCCGGTTGCTGGAACAGCAGGTCCGCTTCGAGCCGGATCTCGATCAAGCGACGCGCGAAGCCATGCGTGGCGCTGAAACGTGGATGGCGGCGCAGGCCAAAGTGGTCATCGCCTATGATCGCGCCTTGTGGCGCGAGGCCGGTCATTCCGGCAACGCCTTCGTAACCTACGAACAGGCGGTGCTGGGCGAGATCTTCGACGCCTGCGATGGCGATCCGGCGAAGGCTGCGCTGGGAGGATTTCTCGCATTGTCTCCGGAGCTGCGCGCAAGCTTCAGCGCTGGCCTGCCGATGTTGATGGACAATCAAATGGCGCAGGTTTTTGGCGCAACTCTCGAACATGGCGAGCAGTATTTTCAGGATTGGGCGACGGAGCTCCATACCTGCAGCGCGCTCGACCGGACGTCCGCGCAGACCGAACACGCTGGCGCCGCCAATCCGATGCTGCGCCGGGCGCATTGGAATGGAAAATTGTATCTCGGCGGGTCGGAAACCGCGGCGCGCGGCGCCGGCTATCTGGAAGGCGCGCTCGAGGCCGCGCGGCGGATCGATCTGTCGCTCGAGCGCAAATCGGCCGAGGAGGAGGCGAGCGGATCGCACCCTGGTGCCGCCGGCGACGATATCGCCTCGATCAACGCCGCGAGCCTTGCGCGCTTTCGCACCTGGGTTGCTGCGCAGCAAGATGCGGCGTTCGACGGTTACCGCCACCGTCTCAATCGTAGCCTCGCGGCCCAGCAGCGCGAGCAACTGACGCAGCGGGCCATCCTGGAATCGATGGAAGAGGTCTTCGATCACGCGCTTGCGATACTGGACAGTCTCGACTTCGACGTCGGCGCGGCCACGGTCGAGCGCGGCCGTTCGTCGCTAACGCCGGGCGTGCAGCAGCCATTCGGCGACCTCATGCGTTCCGTTCTCGACGACGTCATCGCCTTCAATCGGACGTCCTGCGCGCTGTCGAACTTCCCGGACGAGCATCATCTGTCCGGGGATTATCGGCAGGTGATTCTCCGCGACATCGCCGCCGCGTGGCTGGAATTTTCGTTGGCCGCCAATCGCCTGCTTCTGGCCAAGGCGGACGCGCGCGACCGCCGCTTGCATGCAACGGGATTAACAGGCGTTTCATCATGAACGAGGGCAAGATGACGGCTGACGTGGCCTATGCGATCTGCAGGATGAGCGATATCCCCAGCCAGCAGGCGAGGGGCTTTCAGCTGATGATGGTCGGGAACGATGGTGCGAAGCGGCCCTGGCCGATCCTCGTCGTTCGATGGGGCCGCCAGGTCTTCGGCTACGTCAACAAATGCCCGCATGACGGGGTCAATCTGGATTGGGAACGCAATCAGTTCATGGATCCGAACGGCATCCGTTTGATGTGCGGCAAGCACGGATCGTTGTTCGAGCTCGGCACCGGCATCTGCGTGGACGGTCCCTGCAAGGGACGTGGCCTGACACCGGTGGCACTGACCGTGCTGGATGACGACATCTGCGTGACAGGCGTGACGCTGGTCGAGGACGAGGAGGTTCTTCCCGGCGACGAAGCGTGATCCCAGGCCGAGCATTCAGACCGGACGATTTTCGTTCCGGTTTTTCACCGGCTCCATCCGGGCCAGGCCTTCCTCGAAGCTGATGACGTCGTATTTTCCATCGAAGCCCGTCGCGGCGTCGAGCAGGTAGTCGAGCTTGCCGGCGGTATCGAGCTTCTTGACGTCGTTCTTGTCGATGCTCATCAGGTCCATCATCTCCTTCCAGACCGTCGATTCATCGCAAGGCAAGACATGGAAGCTGATGCCCCGAAGGGTGACGCGGTATTTCGCCAGCAGATCGATGTTGTTGCAGAAGATGAAGTAGGTCCCGTTCGGGCTCAACAGGCCGTCCAGCACTTCGGACGCCACGTCCAGATAGGCAAAGGAGTGGATGTATCCCGCCAGGATTGGAATGGTGCTTTCGCGCTCCTGGGCGATGGTGAGAACCTGCTCGATCGAGAATTCCGGCGGGCGCTTTTCGTCGGCCACCTGGGCCTGGAACTTGAGCGCGATGTCGCCCCGGAATCCGAAGCGGCCCGGCTTCTTCGTCGGGCTCTTGAGCACGGCGTTGAGCAGGCGTCCCTCGCGTTCGAGCCGGCCCAGGGCAGTCTTCTCGATCGTCGGCGCGGTCATCTCGATCGTGGTCATGGCAACATTCTCCGGTGTCAGACAAATCAGCGCCGCGTCGGCGCCGGCCTGACCCGTTATGCAAATTGTCTGCCGGTTCGCGTGGCGCGACTTCAGCTCGCCGGAAGTGCCGATCGCCGGCTGTTTCCTCCTTCCCGCGGCCATTCGGGCTTCCGCCCGAGCCCTCGAGATAGCGGATCCGGCGGCGCAGAGCCGCCCTGTCGGAAACCTGACACGCGTCGCAAAGACGACAGGTGAATGGCTTAAAGTCCAATCTTATCAAAGAATTGCGACATGGCATGAGACTTGCCAATTCATTGCTCAACGATCCCTGGCAAGGAGGGCGAACAATGATCAATCTGACCGACAGTGCACTGAATGCAGTACGCAACGCGATCTCCACGGCAAACAAGCCGGTCGACGGCCTGCGCATCATGGTCGAGGCGGGCGGCTGCGCCGGCTACAAATACATGCTGGGTCTCGTCGACGCGGTCGATCCCGACGACACCGTGATCGAGCGCGACGGCGTGCGCGTCTTCGTCGACAACAAAAGCCACGAATATCTCGCGGGCACGACGATCGACTTCGTGATCGCGCTCGAGGGGTCGGGCTTCACCTTCGAAAATCCGAACGCGAAGAACAGCTGCTCCTGTGGAAAATCATTCGGTTGAGTCAACCGGCCGGAGCCGGCCGCGCCATGGAAAGAAATCAAGATCATGCTGATTGAAACCGAACATCTGAAGCAGCTGCCGAGCGCGGACGCCGATCGCGCGGAGATCATCAAGGCGGTGATCGAGGAGATCCGCCCGAACCTGCAGCGGGACGGCGGCGACTGTCAGCTGATCGAGATCGACGGCAACAAGATCATGGTCAAGCTCACCGGCGCCTGCGTGTTCTGCAAGCTGAGCAGCGCCACGCTGGAAGGCATCCAGGCCCGCCTGGTCGAAAAGCTCGGCGAGTTCGTGCGACTTATTCCCGTTGCCGGAGCAGCCAAGGCGCGGCATTGAAAGAGGCATTCCTTGCGGCCGATCTATTTCGACAACAATGCGACGACGCGCGCGGATCCTGCCGTCGTCGCAGCCATGCTGCCGTATTTCTCGGAGCAGTTCGGAAATGCCTCGTCGGCGCACGCCTTCGGCAGTGAGGTGGCGGGAGCGGTGAAGCAGGCCCGCAAAAGCTTGCAAGCGCTGCTCGGCTCGGCCTTCGACCACGAAATCGTCTTCACTTCAGGCGGCACCGAATCCGACAATGCCGCCATTCTGTCGGCCCTCGACAATCAAGACGGCCGTGACGAGATCGTCACGACGGCCGTCGAGCATCCCGCCATCCTGTCGCTGGTAGAATACTTCGCGGCGTCGCGCGGCATCAAAACGCATTTCGTCGGGGTCGATTCGCGGGGCCGGCTGGATATCGAAGCCTATCGGCGCGCGCTCGGTCCGCGCACCGCGATTGCGTCGGTGATGTGGGCGAACAACGAGACCGGAACGCTGTTCCCTGTCGAGCGGCTGGCGGTCATGGCGCATGAGGCCGGCGCGCTGTTCCATACCGACGCCGTCCAGGCGGTCGGCAAGGTCCCGCTCGATCTGAAGGCGACCGCGATCGACATGCTGTCGTTGTCGGGACACAAGCTGCACGGACCCAAGGGCATCGGAGCGCTGTACCTGCGCAAGGGCACGAAATTCAATCCGCTGATTCGTGGCGGACCCCAGGAGCGGCGGCGGCGCGGCGGCACGGAGAACGTGCCGGCCATCGCTGGATTGGGAAAAGCGGCCGAGCTGGCGCTGACACATATGCAGGACGAGCAGAACCGCGTTGGCGCGCTACGCGACCGTCTTGAACACGGCATTCTCAAGCTTGGCGATTGTTCGGTGTTGGGCGACATGGAGAACCGGCTGCCCAACACCTCCAATATCGCCTTCGCGCATCTCGAAGGCGAAGCCATCCTTCATCATTTGAACCGGGCGGGCATCGCAGCCTCGCTGGGCTCGGCCTGCGCCTCCGGCTCGATGGAGCCGTCGCACGTGCTGCGCGCGATGAACGTGCCGATGACGGCCTTGCGCGGCGCCATCAGGTTTTCTCTGTCGCGAGACAATACGATCGATGACGTCGATCGCGTATTGAACTTGCTGCCGGAGATCGTTGCCAGGCTGAGGGCGTCGTCGCCGTCATGGCAGGAGCGCGCGCGTATCACGGCGAATCCATCCCGATCCACGGAGCTGACCCTATGAAAGTTATGATTCGTCGTTCTCCGGAGACGGGGCTTTCGATCTACGTGCCGAAGAAGGATCTCGAGGAGCCGATCGTCGAATCCGAGCACGAATCGCTGTGGGGCGGCTGGATCCGCATCGCCAACGGCTGGGTGCTCGATCTGCCGGAAATGGCAGTGGGCACCTCGCTTCCCATAACGGTCAATGCCCGCAAGCGCGGCGGAGAAGGTGAGGACCGATGAACGCCCCCATACCGTCGATTGATTTCCTGAAGCACGCCGATGCCGAAGCGACGCTGACCGAGGTTGCAGCGGGGCTGCGCGCGGGTACGATCATTCCCTATCTGGGACCGGGGCTCGCCGAACTCTCGCAGTCTGCTGTGCCGATGAATCCGGAGGCGCTTGCGGCCTTCTTCGGCGGCAAGGTTGCGCTGCCGCGGCGCGCCAGGGGCAATGCC
>JBAQER010000353.1:0-3822 GCA_049286845.1 Bradyrhizobium sp. | reverse complement strand
GCGCGGCTTTCTCGGCCGTGCCGGCACAATGGCCGTGTCGTAGTGCACCGCCATTTCGGCATAGGCACGATTGACGCCCGGCTCGTAGAAGCAGGCCTTGGTGACGCCGGACTTCAGATTGTCGGAATTATGTGCCCGTCCCGGTTATGTGGCCTGTCGCCGGCAAGGCACTGTTTTTTCTTGTAATTGGCTAGGGCGGCGGCACATCGCACGAAGGCGGCAAAAAGCGCACCCTCTGTTCCCCTACTTTTGGAATGGAGGTTGCCATGCTGGAACGCTTTTTCGTCATGCCGAAGACCGTCGATCGGATCATGGGTTGCTGGCTCGGGCCGCAGATTGACCAATATGTGACTGTGCTGTGTGAGCAGGGCTATGCGGCTCGCAGCATCTATCGGCGGGTTCCGATCTTGACGTCGTTTGCGGATTTCACAGCAGCCCGCCATGTCGACCAGATCGATCAGGCAGAAGCGCTCGTCGATGCCTTTGTTGCCAACTGGCTATCTGCTCGGTGCGGGGGTCGATCCACTGATGCGCGCCGGCGCAGCCGCAACTTCATTGGTGTTACCGTACGGCATTTCTTCAGCCTGGTCGTATCGAAGTCCGAGTACCGCTGTAACAGGACAGTGTGGGCTGACCCATTCGCGGTCCAGGTCCCGGGATTCTTCGATTATCTTCGTGACGAGCGCGGCCTGCGTCCGAGATCGATTCTCGCTTACCGGCACTATCTGCGCCGGTTCGAACGATATCTCGAGGACGTTGGATGCGAACTTGCCGCACTGTCATTGCCCGTGGTCACAGGATACATCACGACGGTGGCCCAGCAGTTCGGCCCCAGATCGATGGTGAACATCGCCGGCACACTACGGGTTTTCCTCCGACACGCGCACAGGGCCTTCTGCAGCGTGACATTTCAGCAAGCAGGTCGAGGTGCCCCAGCATTATCGGCTGGCCGATATCCCGCGATCGATCAGTTGGGATGCCGTTCAGAAGATGTTCGACCAGGTCGATCGCCGCACCCTCGCCGGCCGGCGTGATTACGCCATGCTGTTGCTGATGGTCACATACGGGCTGCGCGCCCGCGAGGTTGCGGCGCTGACGCTCGACGACCTCGACTGGAAGCGTGATCGACTGCATGTGCGCGAGCGCAAGGCGGAGCATAGCACGACCTATCCGCTGGCACCCGTCGTCGGCGAGGCCATCGTCGATTATTTGAAGAACGGACGCCCCGATGTGCAAAGCCGGCTGCTTTTCTGGCGGCACCTTGCGCCGCGATTGCCACTGACGCAGGCGGCGGTGTCGGCCATGACCAGCAAGTATCTGCACAAGGCTGGCATCCCGGTCTCCCGGCCGGGCTCCCACACTTTGCGGCACGCCTGTGTTCAGCGGCTCGTGGACAATGGCTTTCCACTCAAGACCATCGGCGATTATGTGGGGCATCGCTCCCCTTCATCGACGATGATCTATGCCAAGGTGCAAGTGGACGCCCTGCGCGAAGTGGCTCTTGGCGACGGGGAGGACCTGCAATGAAGCCCCGTCTTCCCGAGCCGTCAAGCCCGATCGCGCCGCATATTATCGCCTTTATCCGCCACAAGCGTGCCCTGAACCGGCGCTACGATGTCGAGGACAAAGCGTTGCGAATGCTCGACGCCGATCTGAACGCAAGGGGGATCGCGACCCTTGCCGAGATCAACCCGGCTATCCTCGACGCCTTTTTCCTGAGCCGACCACGCACGCGTCCACGAAGCTTCAACCACTTGGTAGGAGTCGTGGGCCGATTGTTCGAGTGGATGGTCGAACATGATGTGATCGACCGCTCTCCCGTCACGATGAAGCCACGTCGCCAAGGTCAGGCACGCACGCCCTGCATTCTGGATTTGCAAACAGCCCAACGGCTCGTCGATCTCGCCGCAAAGCTTCCCGACCGGAACACCGCGCCGCTACGCGGCCCTGCCTATTCGACAATCTTCAGCCTGCTTTTCGGTCTTGGCCTTCGCGTCGGGGAGGTAGCGCGATTGCGTTGGCGGGACGTCGACTGTGACCGCGACGTCCTGACCATCCGCGATACGAAGTTCTCCAAGTCAAGGCTCATCCCCATGGGCCCGCGCCTGGCGCAACGCCTCCATGCCTTCATGGATAAGCGATTGGAACGGTTGGCCGAGGCATCGGGCGATACACCGCTATTCTCCTTCATGGGCGGACGCCCGGTGAACCCCGGCACGATCAGCCTTATGTTTCATTCACTGGCTCCACATTTGAACATAGCGGTCCCGCCAGGCGGAACGCTGCCGCATGTGCACGACCTGCGCCACAGTTTCGCGGTGGGACGCCTGCTCCGATGGTATCGGGACGACGCCAATCCGGCTGACAAGCTCGTCAAGCTGTCGACCTTCATGGGACATGTCGATCCCGCGTCGACCGCGGTTTATCTCACGATCACCGCCGATCTCATGGATGCTGCCGGCCAGCGCTTCGAGCGCTTTGCCGCGCCGATATCAAGTGGAGGCCAGCCATGACGACCGTCGGTAGGCTGGTTTACCAGTTCTTCGAGCATCACCTCAAAGCCGAGAAAGGACTCTCCCAGGCATCCATCCGAAGCTACCGCGATGGCATCCGGCTCTTCCTCCTCTTTTTGGCCAAGGCGGCCCACCGCCCGATCAGCAAGTTGGCGCTGGCCGACCTTAGCGCGGACAATGTGCGGGCTTTCCTCACCTATCTTGAAGTCGAACGCGGCAACAATATCAGATCGAGGAACCATCGGCTCGCCATGTTGCACGGCCTCTTCAGCTATGCCGGCGGTCGGGCACCGGAACTGCTTCACGAAGCCGAGCGCGTCGCCGCCATCCCGAGGAAGCGTACCCAGCCGCCCGCAACCCATTATCTGGAACGCGATGAGGTCGAGCAGCTCTTCGCGGGGTTGCCGCCCGACGGCAGGTTGGCCATCCGTGACAAGGCGCTGCTCCTTTTCCTCTACAACACTGGAGCGCGCGCGGCGGAAGTCGTGGGCCTCACCATCGGACAGCTGGTGCTGGCGTCCTCGCCGCGCGTCAATCTGCATGGCAAGGGCGACAAGTGGCGAACCTGCCCGTTATGGCCGGAGACCGCACGGATGCTCGGTGAGATGCTGCGCGGTCGCCGGCAGCCGACGACGCCCTCGAGTCCGGTTTTCTTGAGCAACGTGGGCAGGCCGCTGACGCGCTTCGGTCTGTACAAGCTTGTCCGACGCCATACCGCAGATATTCGCGTCGGTAATGGACAGAGTGTCGTCTCGCCACATGTCTTCCGTCACACGACTGCCGTGCATCTGCTCGAATCCGGTGTCGACGTGAATGTTATCAGGGGCTGGCTCGGCCACGTCAGCCTGGACACGACGAACCGCTACGCCGAAATCAACATCAGGATGAAGCAAGAAGCGCTTGAGGTCTGCCAGGCGCCTTCGACTTCTTCGGTGGGACCGCCCCGAAGACCGGTCTGGCAAAGCGAGCCGAAACTTCTCGAATGGCTCGCCGCGCTCTGATTGATATGTGGCCGGCCGTCGCCGCAAAAAGCCGGTTTGCCGGCGACAGGCCACATAACCGGGACGGGCACATAACTGCGATTACGTGCCCGGGCACGTAATCGAGCACGATGTAACTGGGAACCCCACCAAAATACCGGAACGCCTCTTCGTGAAGCTGCGCCCAGACCTGCTGGCTGGATTTCCAGACCACCCGCCGGAAGCTGCGCCGCGAGTAACGCAGGGTCATCACAAACAGGCGTGGACGGCGGTACCGGCCGCTGTTCGGATCAACCGTCAGCGCGCCCTCGCCATAGTCGACCTGGGCC
>JBAQER010000352.1:0-5741 GCA_049286845.1 Bradyrhizobium sp. | reverse complement strand
GCGGGAGGCAAAACTTCCAGCGGATGATGGTGGCAAGAAAGCCCGGTCACCAGGGAGAGCGCGCTATAAGCCGTAAAACCATTGCGCAGGGAAGGCCGGGATGCCTCCGCTGAACCTGTATGCTCGTGTGCGTTTTCCTATGTGCATTTTGCACACGAGACCGCGGGTGCAGCGCGCACCCGGTCTTCCCTGCGCCCTCTTTTCTTTCGGAGGGTGACCATCGACGCAAAGCTCGGGCGCATCGCGCCGCGACAATGCGGACGCACGTCCTCTCGCTGTTTGATATTCGAATTTGGAACTTACCTCATGTCGTCCCTGCGAACGCAGGGACCCATACCGCGTTGTGCCATCGATGGAACGAGATGGATGACGCGTTCTTCGCCAAGCCAGCGCAGGTGGTTATGGGTCCCTGCTTTCGCACTGCTTTCGCAGGGACGACGCGGAGAGATCGTTGCGCTCGCTTCACCTCTCCCGCTTGCGGGGGAGCATAGGCCGCCGTCGGCGGCCGTTCGTTGATAGGCACGCCGAAGCAAAGCTTCGGCTATGGCGCTCGAAGAGCGCGGCGGGTGGGGGAACTCCCTCCACGCGAACAGTGCGAATCGTGGCGACTCCCCCACCCCAGCCCTCCCCCGCAAGCGGGAGAGGGAGCTCAGAGTCAGTTCACCGTCAAACAGCTCGCATGGCGAACTACTTCAACGTAATCGCCAGCCCGCTCAGATCCGCGTTCGCCATCAGGCCGACCTGGCGGCCGGACAGTTCCAGCACTGCGCCCTTCTGGTTGGTCAGCACGATCGCGCGCGCGCCTGAGCCGACCGCGAGCCCCGCGCCGGCGGCTCCGTAGACGCCGGCGACGTCAGAGGGCCGGTAGATGTTGCTGACCCGGCCCCGCAGCACGGTCTTCGAACCGCCGAACACCAGCCCGTAGTCCAACCCGCCGGTCGAGAGCGGATATCGTCGCCCTCGGAAGTCAAGCACGCCCGAGCCGCCGGAGCCGCCGATGATCCAACCCGCCTTGTAGATCGTGAGCTGCACGAAACCTTCGTCGGCGTGCGAGGCGGACGACAGCGTGGCGCCGGCGAAAGCGGTCAGCGCGACCAGCGCAACGCGAATGGCGGACAGGATCTTCATGGGGACGGTCTCCTTGGGATTTTGCAGGCGGGCGCCAGCGACGCGGATTGAGTCGCGTTTTGGCAAGTGTAGCCGATGGGCCGGATCGGCAAAGCGCATTCGTGTGTCCGCACTGTGGTGGGCGCACGGAGTTTGTTCGCGCGACCCGGTGGCTTTGCCTGTTCTATGCGCATTATCGCTTGAACCTTCGCGCCGGTTCCCGACACTCACTCCATGTCAGGGCATCCCGACCCCCGGCACCGTCCTCCCGCAGTCAACCCGCGAAAGGCGGCCAAAACCCTTTCCCCATGGAGCATGCAGGCTTCGCGCTGAATTGAAACCCGCCCGTTATTGACCTTCATCAATGCCTGACGTCCCCGGCAGGTGCATTAGTGGTGCCGAAATTCGGCGCCGCCCGGGCCTTAAGGACGGCATGCGGAAAAAAGGGGGCAAGCCCCGAGCCCCTGAAACTGTTCGATCGGCGGAAAGGATGGGCACGTGCGCTGACTGGCGCCGTGCCCATTCCCTTTCGGCAGGCGCCGCTCAGCCGCCCTCACCGCTCCTTCATCAGCGCCTCGCGCGCCGCCGACAGCGCCTGGAACTCATGCGCGCTGCCGCCGGCATCGGGGTGCGCGGTCTTGGCGACGCGCTTGTAGGCGCGGTGGATTTCGGTCGCCGTAAGGCGGCGGTCGAGCGGCAATCCGAGCAGCTGCCGGTAACGTTCGCCCGGCGTCAGCGTCTTCACCGGGATGTCGCGGCGGCCGAACCGCGGGGTGGTCAGCGCATGCAGCACTTCGCGGATGATTCCGAGGCGGCGCCGCGCGGCCTCGGCGATGCCGGGGTCGCCGGCTTCAGCCGCGGCATGGCGCAGGATCGGCAGCGCCTGCGCGGCCGCGTGCCGCAGCAGCACCTCGGGACCGGTCCGCGCCAGCACGTCGGCGAGCCGCGCGGCCTCACGCCAGTCGGGCGCGGGGGCCTGCCAGATCCGCTCGATATCGAGCTGCCATTGCCTGAGCTTGCTATCCATGGCGCAACACCGGGCAAGACGAATACAACCCTCCCGGTAAAGCTTTCCGTTTGCGACCGCTCAAACTTGAATTAGCTTGTCCGAATTCAAAAACCAAAAACACAGAGGAAACGCCAATGCCCCTTCTCCAAAACCACATCGCGGTCGTCACCGGTGCTGCTTCCGGCATCGGGCGCGCGATTGCGGCGGGCTACGCCCGCGAGGGCGCGCAGGTGGTGCTGCTCGACATGAACGAGAAGGCACTCGCCGAGGCGGCACAGGAAATTCGCAGCGCGGGCGGCAGAGCCGAGAGTTTCGTGCTCAACGTCACCAGGCGCGAGGACTGCGTCGCGGTGGCGAAGAAGATCGCCGACAAGGTCGGGCAGGTCTCGATCCTGGTCAACAATGCCGGCATCGCGCGGCGCAACGGCATGCTGGGCGCGCCGGAGGCCGTGATCAACGACTGGGAAGACATCATCGCCATCAACCTCACCGGCGTGTTCAACGTGACCCATGCGTTTCTCGCGCCCTTGCGGGCCAGCAAGGGGCGCATCGTCAATATCGGCTCGATCCAGTCCTTCGTGCATCTGCGCACGCCGAGTTCGCCCGCCTACACCGCCTCGAAGCACGGCGTGCTCGGCTTCACCAAGGCGCTTGCCGCCGAACTCGGCAAGGACGGCGTCCGCGTCAATGCGATCGGCCCGGGCTTCATCGAAACGCCGCTGAACGAGAAGGTGCGCGCCAGCAATCCGGAGCTGGCGAAAGTGTTCATCGAGCACACGCCCTTGGGCCGCGCCGGCAAGCCGGAGGACATCGTGGGACCCGCGGTGTTCCTCGCCTCGGATCTGTCCGCCTATGTCAGCGGCACGATCGTGATGGTCGATGGCGGCTACCGGACGATATGAGCGACGGGCGATCTGTCGTCGCCCGGACACTGGACCGGGCGACGGTCAAAGGCCGGCGCCCGCCCGCAAGGATATGGAACCGGATATGGAACCGGGCCTCGTCCGGTTCCCTGCCGCCGGCGTTAGGAGTTTGTTAACCGACTCCGCGCACGTTCCGGTTGTTGGGGGTAGTTCGTTCTCGATGTCTCCGCTCCATGGCTCGAGCGGGCGTTGATCGGGAGGTGTCGATGACCCATGCTGTTTCCGCGCCGCCCATGATGGCGCCCGCACTCGCTCCGAATGAAATCGTGCCGCTGCTGATCGGGTCCACCGTCGGCGAGGTCGAACGCGAACTGGTGCTGCAGACGCTTGGCCGCTGCGGCGGCAACCGCACCCGCGCCGCGCGCGTGCTCGGGGTGTCCGTGCGCACCCTGCGCAACAAGATCCGGCAATACGTGGCCGAGGGCATCGACGTGCCGGCGCATCACGGTTAGCGAAGCGGGCGCAACTCAGGCTTGGTATTCACTCTTGCGGGATTCGCGCTAGAGTTCCCTGCAGCCGGGCGGAAAGCCCCGGGGGGAGCCGAACGCCATGTCCAACGCGCCGCATTTCGATATCGATGTCGCCCGATTCTGGGCCGATCCCTATCCCGATCTGGCGAAGATGCGGAAACAGGCGCCGATCGCGTTCGTGCCGCAGCTCGGCTCCACCGTGTTCACCCGTCGCGACGACATCTTCACCCAGGAAAAACGCATCGACGTGTTCTCGTCGCATCAGCCGGCCGGGCTGATGAACACGCTGATGGGCCACAACATGATGCGCAAGGACGGCGACGCGCACATGGCCGAGCGCGCGGCGATGTTTCCCTCGGTGTCGCCGCGCACCGTGCGCGACACCTGGAGCCGGCAGTTCCAGGCCCATGCCGACCGCATTCTCGAAGAGCTGGCGCCGCTCGGGCGCGCCGACCTCTGCAAGGCGTTCGCGCTGCCGCTGTCGGCCGAGTGCCTGAAGGACATCACCGGGCTCACCAACGTGCGCTTTGCGGACATGGACGCGTGGTCGCAGGCGATGATCGACGGCATCGCCAATTACACCGGCAACAAGGAAGTGGAGGCGCGCTGCCATGCCGCCACCGCCGGCATCGACGCCGCGATCGACGACATGATTCCGGTCGTGACCAAGCACCCCAACACCTCGATCCTCAGCGTGCTATTGGCGGCCGGCCAGCCGATGCCGAGCATCCGCGCCAATATCAAGCTTGCGATCTCGGGCGGCCAGAACGAGCCGCGCGACGCCATCTCCGGCACGGTCTGGGCGCTCCTGACCCATCCCGACCAGCTCGCGCTGGTCCGCGAGGGCAAGGCCAGGTGGCTCGACGTGTTCGAGGAGTATGCCCGCTGGATCGCGCCGATCGGAATGTCGCCGCGGCGGGTGGCGAAGCCGTGGTCCTATGGCGGCGTCGATTTCGAGCCGGAGGACCGCGTTTTCTTCATGTTCGGCTCAGCCAATCGCGACGAGACCTGCTTCGAACACCCAGAGCAGTTCGACCTCGCCCGCGATACCCAGAAGAGCATCGCCTTCGGCGCCGGCCCGCATTATTGCGCCGGCGCCTTCGCCTCCCGCGCGATGGTCGCCGACGTCGCACTGCCGAGTGTGTTTGCACGGCTGAAGGGCCTGCGGCTCGACGATAGCGAGCCGGTGCGGATCGGCGGCTGGGCATTCCGCGGGCTGTTCAATCTGCCGGTCGCGTGGGACGCGGGTTGACCGCCGCGGCATGCCGCAAGCTGCGTCACGCAAAACCCTGTCGGGGAAACCCGGCCCCTCGCCGCCTCCGGCAAACTACGTAGGGAACTCGCCTTAAGGCATCGAGCGAAATGGCGGTCTCCGGCGTCAGCGGTTAGGAAGCATCAGGCGGGGAGTTCTGTATCGGCCGAAGGGCGGAGGCCTGGAATGAATCACTCATTTTACAGCATCGACAGAACCACACATTTGAAGATCGTGGCCATGGCGCTGATCGGTGCGATTGCCGTCGCCGGCATCAGCATCGCCGCCCATAGCAGCGGCAGCAACGGCATCGCCCAGGGCGAACATGTCCGTGTCGTCAAGGCCGGCCAGCCCGTGATGATGACGTCGAATAATCAACTCGCCGTGCAGTAGGACCGCCTATCGCTTCCCTGCCGGATCGGCCGGGCGTTCATTTTCGCGGCAGCATGCCGCTGCGCTGGAATTGCCAGCGCATGGCGCGGTACCACACATAGCCCGCCACCATGCCGCAGATCGTGAGCAGGATGACGTTGGCGCGTTCGAACGAATTGCCCCACCACAGCATCCAGCCGGTCCATAGAACCGTGAAAGCGATGGCGCTGAGTTTCAATGAGGTTACCGGGTTCATGGCTCTCTCCAACGGCTGAATGGCTCCAGGCCATCATGAGCGCCGCCGTCTCACCGCACCGTGAGGCGAATCACGTAACCGCCGAACCGCCCCTCAGCCAAACCGCAACCGCGACCGCTCCTTCGCCTTCTCGGCCTCGGTCTCGCGGTCGCGCGCCGGGGCATGGGTATGCAGCGACGTCAGCAGCCGCCGGGCCGACGCCGCGACCTCGGCGACGGCGCGGTCGAAGGCTTCGGCGTTGGCCTGCGACGGTTTGTTGAAACCCGACAGCTTCCGCACGAATTGCAGCGCGGAGGCCTGGATCTCCTCCTCGGTCGCCGGCGGCTCGAAATTGAACAGCGTCTTGATGTTG
>JBAQER010000351.1:0-3625 GCA_049286845.1 Bradyrhizobium sp. | reverse complement strand
ATATGGAAATGCGCGACGACGAACATGGTATCCGAAAGTGGGACATCCACGACGACGTTGCCGAGGAAGAGGCCCGTGAGCCCACCGTTCACGAACGTGATGATGAAGCCGAGGGCGAACAGCATCGGGACCGTGAGATGAATATCGCCCCGCCACAGGGTTAGCACCCAGTTGTAGACCTTGATGGCGGTCGGGATAGCGATGATGAGCGTCGTGGTGGCGAAGAAGAACCCGAATTTCGGGTGCATGCCGCTCACGTACATATGGTGCGCCCATACGACGAAGCTCAGAGCGCCGATTCCCACGATAGCCCAGACCATCATGCGATAGCCGAAGATGTTCTTTCGCGCGTGGGTGCTGATCAGGTCGGAAACGATGCCGAAGGCCGGCAGGGCGACGATGTAGACTTCCGGATGGCCGAAGAACCAGAAAAGGTGCTGAAACAGGATCGGGCTGCCACCGCCATACTTCATCTGCTGGCCCATCTCGACGAGTGCGGGCATGAAGAAGCTGGTTCCCAGGATACGGTCGAACAGCATCATCACCGAAGCAACGAACAGTGCCGGGAAGGCCAGCAGCGCCATGACGGTGGCCGTGAAAATGCCCCACACCGTCAAGGGCAAACGCATCAACGTCATGCCGCGTGTGCGCGCCTGCAGCACCGTCACCACATAATTCAGCCCGCCCATGGTGAAGCCGATGATGAACAGGATCAGGGAGACCAGCATGAGAATGATGCCCCAATCCTGCCCGGGGGTGCCGGAGAGAATCGCCTGCGGCGGGTACAGCGTCCAGCCGGCGCCGGTGGGCCCGCCGGGCACGAAGAAGGTCGACGCCAGCACCACGACTGCGAGCAGGTAGACCCAGTAGCTCAACATGTTCACATAGGGGAAAACCATGTCCCGGGCGCCGACCATCAGCGGGATAAGGTAGTTGCCGAAACCTCCCAGGAACAATGCCGTAAGCAGGTAGATCACCATGATCATGCCGTGCATGGTGATGAATTGGAGGTATTGGTTTGCATCGATAAAGGAAAACGTGCCGGGAAATCCCAGTTGCAGCCGCATCAGCCACGACAGCACCAGAGCCACAAGTCCGATTGCCGTCGCCGTGAGCGAGTACTGGATCGCGATGACTTTGGCGTCCTGCGAAAAGACATATTGCGTCCACCAGCTCTTGGGGTGATAGAGCTCAACCTCCCCCACTTCGGCAGGCGGAATGTCGGCGATTGCGTCATACGGGACATCGACCATCGAAATACCTCCTCGGTCGCTTCCGTCAGGGGCGGTGAGTTGGTTTCACGCGCCCAATCCATCTCCGCAGCGGCATTTCCTACTCGCCGCCGGATTTGTACCTCGCCCTCACAACAGCGCTTCGGCCTGACGAATCCGCAAACGTCTGCTGCTTCTCCAGCCAGGCGTGATATTCACTCTCTTCTTCGACGATGACCCTGGCCCGCATCTGCGCGTGCGCAGCGCCACATAGCTCAGCGCACAGCACATCGAACGTTCCGGTCCGGATGGGGGTCATCCAGAAATAGGTGACCATGCCTGGGACCATATCCATCTTGGCCCTGAACTCGGGCACATAGAAATCGTGCAAGACATCGATGGAGCGGAGCAAGACCTTGACCGGCTTTCCGATCGGAAGGTGCAAGTCGCCGCTTTCGATCACAACGTCGTCTTGTCCATGCGGATCGTCTGGATTCAAGCCCAACGGGTTGTCGGAGCTGATGTTGCGGACATCGGACGTGCCCATCCGGCCATCCTTCCCCGGGAGGCGGAAGCTCCAGCGCCATTGCTGGCCCATGACCTCGATCTCGGTCGCGTTCGCCGGAACCGTGACGAACTGATGCCAGACCACCAGGCCGGGCGCCAGCATGGCTGCGACGCCGACCGCAGTCGCTATGGTGAGCCACCATTCGAGCTTCTTGTTTTCGGGATTATAGGCCGCCCGCCTTCCCTCCTTGTGATGAAAGCGGAAGACGCAATAGGCCATGAACGCGATGACCGCGAAGAACACCGCCCCGGTGATCCAGAACGTGATGGTGATCGTGTCGTCGATGTAGCGCCAGTTTGTGGCGATCGGCGTCCACCACCACGGGCTGAAAAGGTGAAACAGCACCGAGCCGACCGCGACCAAAAGCAGTATGATTGCTACAGCCATCCCTCATTCATCCTCGCCGTTAAAGGCTACGGATACGAACTAAAGGGCGGAGCTCACGCCTGTTTAGATGGCTGCTTTCACATTTGCCATCGTCGTGCCTCTTGCCTCGCCCCTTAAACCGGTCGCGACGTCAAACATGACATAGAGTACACGTTACGACCGCCAGTCTCGTCGGGAACCGGAGGCCTTAAGTATTTTGATGATGGTACTCGTCGAGCCGAGCGTCAATAGATCAATAGCGAAGTGTACCCCGGCCCCGTCCCGCACGTCATCCTCCGACACCGCGCCATCGGGCAAGCGCTGCCCGGCTCCGTTGGTATCGCAATGCACCAAATTATTCGCACGAATGCACAATTCACCGAACCGTGAGTGCTCTTTCGCTACAATCGCGCTAATCTCACAAAGCAGCTCGCGACAGGTCCCGTCCGGCGAAGCTCTTTTTGTGAACAGTTCGCCGTACTCGGCTCGATCGCGATTTTTTGCGGATGATGGCGTATGACTTGAGGAAGCGTCGATTTCGCGGCTGCGACATCGAGCAAGGGAGGTTGCGGCCATGGCCATACCCTATTCCGACGACGCCACGAAAGTTGCGCCACCTGCGTTCGGCATCGCAACCCCATTTGTCATTCGCAAAATCGGCCTATCCGACTTGCGCGACGCGCTGCGCCTGGGATGGGAAGATTTCAAGGCGGTGCCAAGCCATGCCGTTATTCTGTGCGTGATCTATCCTGTCCTCGGGATTGTGCTGTTCAGAATGGTCCTCGGCTATTCGGTGTTGCCGCTGCTCTTCCCGCTGGCCGCCGGTTTTGCGTTGCTCGGTCCTTTTGCCGCGCTCGGTCTCTACGAACTCAGTCGCCGCCGCGAGCGCGGCGAGGAAGCCGGTGCGTGGGATGCGCTTCACGTGCTGCGCGCACCGTCTTTCGGCGCCATGCTCGGACTCGGCACGCTCCTGCTCGCTCTGTTCGGGATTTGGATCGGCGCCGCGAACGCTATTTACATTGCGATCTTCGGGCATACTCCGGCCGCAAGCATTCCTGATTTCACAACGCGCGTGCTGATGACGCCGGAAGGATGGGCGCTGATCATCGTCGGCTGCGGTGTCGGCTTCCTGTTCGCCGTCGTGGCCCTGTGCGTCAGTGTCGTGTCCTTTCCGTTGATGCTCGATCGGCACGCGAATGCAATAGACGCAATCCGGACGTCGCTGCGGGCTGTGATCAAGAATCCAGTTGCCATGGCCGCTTGGGGGCTGATTGTTGCGGCGCTGCTGGTGATCGGCTCGCTGCCGTTCTTCGTCGGTCTCGCGGTCGTTCTGCCGGTGCTCGGTCATGCCACCTGGCACCTTTATCGGAAGGCGGTGGAACCGGACCCGAACCCTCCACAAGAACAACCCCACCCGCCGAAAGGACATCGCTATGCGGCGGATTTCCCGGCCAATCTGTTCCCGTGGAGCCGTGAGCGC
>JBAQER010000350.1:0-2940 GCA_049286845.1 Bradyrhizobium sp. | reverse complement strand
TTTCCGAGTATCCCGCATGAAGCCCAGAGTTGGCGTTTATCTCTCCGAAGGCATGGCCGCGCGGTTGGCGGAAGCGGCCAAACGTCCAGGCGCGACGAAATCGGCGCTCGTCGAAGCAGCCCTCGATCGTTTTCTCGGCTCCGACGACGATATTGGCGACACCGCGACAGTGGCGCGCCACCTCGCCGGATTGAGCCTGCAACTCGAGCAGCTCGATCGCAATCTCAGGATTACCAACGAGATCGTCGCCCTTCACGCGCGATTCCATCTTGCTGTGACGCCGCTATTGCCGGTGACGGCGCAGGGTGCCGCATGCGCACTCGGAGCTGAACGGTTCGAGGAATTCGCTGCGCAGGTAGCAAGGCGGGCTGATCACGGAATTCCCCTCATACGGGAGACAATTGACAGGGCCACTGCGGCCAGAGAAGCACCCTTTGCTCGCGAACTTGCAGACGGAGAGCCGACACACAAGGCATCCACGGCTTGCGGGCCGGACCTTCAGGCATCGACTTCAGTTGATCTCGCGACAGCATCTCATGCTGCCGTCCGGGAGGACGGCAGCATGCATGGCTTTCCAGGTCGGATCGGCCGTCCGCTACACTGAATCCACCGCCGACAGCGAGCGAGATGAGCCCGCAGCTGCCCCGCGGCGATGCATACGGACTTGGCTGACGGCAGCAAGAGGGGTTGTAAGAGACGTTGTCCAACAACGGGCTCTGATCCTCTGTGTATTCCTGCCCTTCGTTGTCGGCTATTACCTTGCCTTTCTCTTCCGGACCATCAACGCAGTCATGGCAGCTCCACTCGCGGCGGAATTGGGGCTCGGCGCCGGCGATTTCGGCCTCCTCACGTCGGTCTATTTCGTGACTTTCGCTGCCGCCCAGATACCTATCGGCGTTCTCCTGGACCGATATGGTCCGCGGCGGATCCAAAGCGCATTATTGGTAGTCGCCGCAACAGGCTCGGCGCTGTTTGCGGTGTCCGACCATTTTCTGGGACTTCTGGCCGGCCGTGCGCTGATCGGTCTCGGCGTCGCTGCCTCCTTGACCGCTGGACTAAAGGCCCTCGTTCTCTGGTTTCCCAGCGAGCGCGTGCCGCTCCTCAACGGGTTGATGGTCATGCTGGGCGCGCTGGGTGCGGTGACCGCGACGTTGCCGGCCGACCTGCTGCTCGCGTGGATCGGCTGGCGCGGTCTCTTTGGTCTGTTCGCTGTGCTGACTGCGGCGTGTGCCGTCATGGTCTATGTGGTGGTACCTGAGGCCAAGCCGGTCGCAAATGGAGTTGTTTCGGTCAGCTTGAAGAGGATATACGCCGATCCGCGTTTCTGGCGCCTTGCGCCACTCTCGGCAAGCTGCATTGGAACGGCCTGGTCGCTGCAGGGACTCTGGGCGGCGCAATGGTTGTCCGACGTCGATGGTCTCGATCGGGCAGGGGTGGTGCAGCAGCTCTTCGTCATGGCGGTCGCGCTGAGTGTGGGCGCCATGGTGCTTGGCGTCGCAGCTGATCGGCTGCGGCGGCCCGGTGTCGGACCGGAGATGCTGCTGGCGCTTGTCGCATCTGTCTTTATCTCTGCCCAATTGGCGTTGATCCTGCGGTTGCCCTTGCCGTCATTGTTCCTGTGGGCCGTCGTGGCGGCGGTGGGCGCCGCTACGGTGCTAAGCTTTGCTATTCTGACCGAATACTTTCCGAAAGAGCTTACCGGGCGGGCCAATGGCGCGCTGAACTTGTTCCACATTGCCGCGGCATTCGTCGTTCAATACGCGACCGGAGTAGTACTTGCTCAATGGACGCCTCAGGCCGGCCACTATCCCGAAATCGCCTATCAGACCGCTTTTGCCATCAACCTCGTGCTCCAGGTCGCTGCTTGGATCTGGTTTGTGCGGCCGCGGGCCCTTCCTCGATCGTTGGTGGTGCGCGGCTCACAACCGTCCGCATGATAGCCCCCCGCCGCCATCCGTACTCCTGCCGAGAGACTCCCCTTGCTCTCGGGAGGGACGGCGCTTGATCCTCAGCCAGCATGTCCGCGACCAAAATCCTCTGGGGCCAGATCGTCGTCGTCTTTGCGATCGTGCTCGTCACCATCTGGGTGGCAACGCAATGGGTAGCTTGGAAGCTCGGCTATCAGCCGCAGCTGGGCCACCCCTGGTTCGAGCTGGCGCCGGGAATTCCGGTCTATCTCCCGCCCGCCTTCTTCTGGTGGTGGTACGCCTATGATGCCTATGCACCGCACGTCTTCGTCGAGGGCGCTTATATTGCTGCGTCCGGAGGTTTCATTTCGATTGCGGCTGCCATCGCCATGTCGGTGTGGCGGGCGCGTGAAGCCAAGTTTGCCGCCACATACGGCTCGGCCCGTTGGGCTGTGGCGTCTGAAATTCGTGCAGCCGGTCTCGTCTCACGCGATGGTGTCGTGCTCGGCCAGTTCGAGACCGAATACCTTCGCCATGACGGTCCGGAACATGTGTTGTGCTTCGCGCCCACCCGATCCGGCAAAGGCGTCGGTCTCGTGGTGCCGACGCTTCTGACCTGGCCGGGCAGCTGCATTGTCCACGACATCAAGGGCGAGAACTGGAATCTGACGTCGGGCTTCCGCAGCCAGCATGGTCGCGTATTGCTGTTCGATCCCACCAACGCGAAGTCGGCCGCTTACAATCCGCTCCTGGAGGTTCGCCGCGGCGAGTGGGAAGTCCGCGACGTCCAGAATGTCGCTGATGTGTTGGTCGACCCGGAGGGATCGCTGGAGCGGCGTAATCATTGGGAGAAGACCAGCCATTCCTTGCTTGTCGGCACGATTCTTCACGTGCTCTACGCGGAGCCGGACAAGACGCTGGCGGGTGTTGCTGGCTTCCTGTCCGATCCCAAGCGGCCGATCGAGGTGACGCTCCGGGCCATGATGACGACGACCCATCTGGGCGACGCCGGGCCGCACCCGGGCATTGCGTC
>JBAQER010000349.1:0-6480 GCA_049286845.1 Bradyrhizobium sp. | reverse complement strand
GTGAGCGCCTGCCCGGATTACTATCCGTCTTTCGATTATCTCCATGTCGGCGAATTGGGCGATGCGACCAACGAACTGCTGGCGCGGCTGGCGCGCGATCCGTCGCGCCCCGAACGGCAGGTCGTCCTGAAGACCGCCGATCGCATCGACATGAGCGAGTTTCCGATACCGGCCTATGAGCTTGCCGAGACCCGGAAATATTTCCTGGGCAGCATCCAGTATTCGAGCGGCTGTCCCTATCAGTGCGAATTCTGCGACATCCCGGGTCTCTATGGCCGCAATCCGCGCCTCAAGACGCCGCAGCAGATCATCGCCGAGCTCGACAAGTTGCGCGAATGCGGAATGACCGACACGGTGTATTTCGTCGATGACAATTTCATCGGCAACCGCAAGGCGGCGCTGGATCTGCTGCCGCATCTGGTCGAGTGGCAGAAGAAGACCGGCTACATCACGCGGCTCGCCTGCGAGGCGACGCTCAACATCGCCAAGCGGCCGGAGATCCTCGAACTGATGCGCGAGGCTTTTTTCGTCACCGTGTTCTGCGGCATCGAGACGCCCGATCCCGACGCGCTGAAGGCGATGCACAAGGACCACAACATGATGGTCCCGATCCTGGAGGGCATCCGTACCATCAACTCCTACGGCATCGAGGTCGTCTCCGGCATCATCATGGGTCTCGATACCGACAAGCCCGAGACCGCCGATGCGTTGCTCGCCTTCGTCGATGAATCCCGGATTCCGCTGCTGACCATCAATCTGTTGCAGGCGCTGCCGAAGACGCCGCTGTGGGATCGGCTGGAGCGCGAAAACCGGCTGATCGACGATGACAGCCGCGACTCCAATGTCGATTTCCTGTTGCCTTACGAGCAGGTGGTCAGTTCGTGGCGCCGGTGCATGGAAGTGGCCTATGAGCCCGAGAAGCTGTTCGCGCGCTACCAGCATCAATGCGATTACACCTATGCCAACCGGCTGAAGGTGCCAGTCAACCCGGAGATGAAGAGCTGGGCCAATATCAGGCGCGGCCTGATCATGCTGCGCAATATTTTCTGGAAAGTCGGTGTGCTCGGCGACTACAGGAAGGTGTTCTGGAAATTTGCGCTGGGCCGGCTGCGGCGCGGCGATTTCGAGGGCCTGATCGGTTCGGCGATGATCGCCCATCACCTGATCAAGTTCGCGCGCGCGGCGTCGGTCGGTCAACAGAACGCGTCGAATTATTCGATCCGGCTGCGCGAAGCGTCGGTCCCTGCCGAGTAACCGGAGATGACAACGCCGCCGCCGTCCCGCTCGCTGCAGCGTCTGCGGGACCTTACTCCGGCGCGGGTCGGGCTTGGCCGGGCCGGCGCCAGCCTGCCCACCGCGGCTTTGCTCGAATTCACGCTTGCTCACGCCCGCGCCCGCGACGCCGTTCATGCCGCCTTCGATGCGCCCGCCCTGATCTCGGGCTTCGATGGCCTCGGCCTCGAGGCCCTCGCCGTATCCAGCTGTGCGCGCGACCGCACGGATTATCTTCGCCGTCCGGACCTCGGGCGAAAGCTCGATCAGGCCTCAAGGCAACTGCTGGCGAGCCGCAATGCCGGGCCGTGCCGGCTTGCCATCGCGGTCGGCGATGGCCTGTCGCCGGCGGCCGTCAATGCGCATGCGGTCGCGCTGGTCCGCAACCTCATGCCGCGGCTGGCCGGGGAGCGGATCGAGATCGGCCATGCCGTGGTCGCCTCCGGCGCGCGGGTTGCCCTGGGCGATGAGATCGGCGCCATGCTCGGAGCGCGCATGGTTGTCGTGCTGATCGGCGAGCGGCCGGGCCTGTCCGCGCCCGACAGTCTCGGGGCCTATCTGACCTTCGCGCCGCGACCTGGCATTACCGATGCCGAGCGCAACTGCGTTTCCAACATCCATGGCGCCGGGCTTGGTTACGACGAGGCCGCGTTCAGGATAGCGTGGCTGGTCCGCGAGGGCCTGGCGCGGGGAGTAACCGGCGTCGCGTTGAAGGACGAGAGCGGCGGCCCGACACCTCAGCGCATCGCGACCGATTGATCCGGCACGGCGAATCCAAGCCTTGAGAGGCATTATCCGCGGCATCCGCGCCGATTCGGCGTTTTTTGTGTGCGCTTGCGAGAGGCGGGCAAGACCTGCTACACCTCGCGCGGCTAATTTATCGCATGTTTTCAAGGGCTAGCGCCGATCGGACGTGGCCGATCAGTCTCATTCGCACCCCACGAATTTCCGCTATAGCGTTTTCGAGCGAAGTGGGCACCGGTTCGCACAAAGAAGACGCGTCAAAATAAAAGACCAGAGCCCGGTTCTGATTCAATCAAAACCGGGCTCTAGACAGATTGAGCCGATGTGAGAACTGGACAGGGCATGCTCGAAAGAAACACTGTCGACCCGGATGCGAAGAAATCGGAGCAGCGGCCGATGAGCATCGCCTTCGGGCTGGAGCGTCTCGGCCTGATTGCCATCCGCACGCCCGTGCTGTCCTGCATCATACTGTTCGCGATGGTGATCGGCGCGGTGTTCGGCATCGAGCGCATCAAGATCGACGATTCGCTCAGCCAGCTGTTCCGTTCCAACACCAAGGAATACCGGCAATACGAGGAAGTCACCAAGCGCTTCCCCTCGACCGAATTCGACGTGCTGGTCGTGGTCGAGGGCAAGACGCTGCTCAAACGCGACAACCTGGAAAAGATCCGCGACCTGGTCACGGACCTGCAACTCGTCGACGGCACCCGCGGCCTGATCTCGCTGTTCTCGGCGCGCCAGGCGCCGGCGCCGGGCAAGCTGCCCGCGGCGCTGTTCCCGTCCGATCTGCCGCAGGGCGCCGACTACGACAAGTTCATCGAAACCGTCAAAACCAACGAGATCATCCGCGGCAAGCTGTTGTCGGAAGACGGCACGCTGGCGCTGATCGTGCTCTCGCTGGAGCCTTCGATCGTCGGCAACAACAAGCTGAAAACCACGGTCGGCGAGATCCGCAAGGTCATGGCCGACGATCTCGCGGATTCCGGGCTCAGCAAGGAGCTGTCGGGCGTCCCGGTCATGCAGCTCGAAATCCGCAACGCGGTCGAACGCGACGGCCTGATCTACAACGTCGCCGGCATCCTGGCGGGCTGCCTGATCGCGATCCTGTTCTTCCGCAAGGTGTCGTTCATGATCGTCGCGGCGTTCCCGCCGCTGCTCGCCATTCTGTTGTCGCTCGGCATCCTCGGCTGGGCCGGCTTCAGCCTCAATATGTTCCTCAACGTGATGACCCCGCTCATCATGGTGATCAGTTTCTCCGATTCGATGCAGCTGACATTCGCCGCGCGTGACCGGCTGCTGGCCGGTGAAGACCGGTTCTCCGCTTTCCGCAACGCCGTTCTGGTGGTCGGACCGGCCTGCGTGCTGACGCACGCGACCGCCGGAATCTCGTTCCTGGCGTTGCAGTTCTCGGATTCGGATTTGATCCGCACCTTCGGCGAAGCCGGCCTTGCGGCGACGATCATCGCGCTGCTCGCGGTGCTGTCGCTGGTGCCGGTGTTCGGGGTGCTGCTGGTCCGCAACGAGCAGGTGTTTGCCGCCAAGTTCCAGTCGGCCGACGCCGGCGTCAACGCGCTGCGCGCCTTCTGCTACTGGATCGCGGTGCGCATGGTCGGCCGGCCCGGGCTGTTCAGCCTGATCGCTGTGATCTTTGTCGGCGGCCTGGCCGTGATCTATGCCAACCTCGAACCGCGCTATCGGCTCGCCGATCAGGTGCCGGACAAGCAGCAGGCGGTGGCGGCCAGCGGCCGCCTCGACGCCAAGCTGACCGGCGCCAATCCGATCGACGTCCTGATCGAATTCCCCAAGGGCGCGTCGCTGTATGCGCCGGAGACCTTGCAGGCCATCGCGGACGTTCATTCGATGGTGGAAACCCAGGCCGGTGTCGGCAACGTCTGGTCGCTCGAGACGCTGCGCCGCTGGCTTGCCGAGAAGGCCGGCAGTTCCGACGTCGCGACGCTGAAGGAATATGTCAGCGTGATTCCCGAGCACCTGGTCCGCCGCTTCATCTCGGCCGATCAGGATGCGGTGGTGGTCTCGGGCAGGGTGCCGGACCTCGATTCCAGTGCGATCCTGCCGGTGGTCGAGAAGCTCGACGGCGCCCTGGATGCCGTGCGCAAGAAGCATCCGGGCTACGAGGTCGCCGTCACCGGCCTGTCCGCGATCGCCGCGCGCAACAGCGCCAACATGATCGACAAGCTCAACCGCGGGCTGACCATCGAATTCGTGCTGGTTGCTGTCTTCATCGGCCTTGCGTTCCGGTCGTGGGTCGTGATGTTCGCTTGCATCCTGCCCGGCATCTTTCCGGTGGTGCTGTCCGGCACGGTGCTGTGGGCTCTGGGGGAGGGGCTGCAATTCGCCAGCGTGGTGGCGCTGACGGTGTCGTTCGGCCTCGGCCTCAGCGCCACGATTCACTTCCTCAACCGGCTGCGGCTCGAGACCACGCCGGATGTCGACCCGGCGTTTGCGGTCGAGCGCGCGACCGTGCTGGTCGGTCCGGCGCTGATCCTGACCACGGTGGTGCTGGCCTGCGGACTGGTGGTGACGGTGTTTTCCGATCTGCCGTCGCTGCGCCTGTTCGGCTGGCTCAGCGCTTTCGCGATGGTCGCGGCCCTGGTCGCGGATCTCTTCATCCTGCGGCCGACGGCGATGTGGCTGATCAACATGTCGCAGCGGCTTCGCCGTACTTCTTAGCGTTTTCGATCGAAAGCATGCCCCGCACTTGATGCGGGGTTGGGCACCGGTTCGCGTGAAGAAACCGCGTCGGAGCAAAAGACAAGAGCCCGGTTCTGATTCAATCAGAACCGGGCTCTGGGTCGCGCGAAGCCGGCCGGAGTGAACGGAAGGAGGGCGGCGTCAGCCGCCCTTTGCCATCGTGATGTTGACGCCCCTGATCTCGCCCTTGGAACTGATCTGCACCGTCTGCCTGTTGCCGCGAGTTCGCAATGTCACGGTGGCGGCAAATCCCGAAGCCTCGACGAACACCTCAATCTCGCCACCGCCCGCGGTGCCCTGCAGATTGCCGAAAATATTCCGGCTGGCTTCGCTCCAGTTGCCGGAAATGCGGTCACCCTGGCTCGTCACGTCGGTACTCAAGTCGAATTTGTAGCTATCGCTGGCGCAGCGGAGAGTCTGCTTCAGACCCAGTCCGGTGCCGTTGACATTATAGCTGGCCTTGCATCGGATACGCTCGGTGGTTCCGTCGGAAAGTGCGACGGTGCCGTTGCCGGACCACGATCCGCTAAACCCGGTAAATGGCCCCGACTGGGCATGGCCAGCCGACACCGACAGCATGAGCGCGGCGCTGACACCGGCGGCCTTGAGCGCCTGCCCGAATAACCTGGAACCAAACAGCTTCATATCAAGTTTTCCCATTTAAATTGACGTTCTCATACAAGAGCCGTCTCGCCGCATCGAAGACTTAGTGTCGCCGCGGTGTGTTAGGTTCAAATTACGGACCTGCCGCTGCCTGCCACTGCGATTGGCCGGCCGCCATCGTTGGGTCGGCGCCGGCAAAATACACAAACCTGATAACGCTGCGAACCCGCATTTTGCGTTCGGCGAAATCAAAAACCTGCAGATATCGCCAGGATTCGCAACGAAACATGTAGCTATCAGCCGCGCTCTCCTGCAACAGTCAATAGCGAAAAACACGAGTCGATAAATAATCCTTAGATATCAAATAGTTGAGTAAGTGGCTAGTTTCCTTGCGGGGAACCGGGTCAGGGATCGGGGCGCCGCAAATTTGGCCGCATTTACCATGCTTCTGCGGGTTCGATGCTGCAGCTCGCTGCGCTTGCAATCTGCATCCCGAAAAGCCCTGCGCCACGCGGATCGGAATCTCCTACTGCCAGAATGAAGGAAGATGATGCGTAAATTTTTCTTTGCACTCACGCTCTTGTCGGTATCGGTTTCCACCGGCGCCATTGCCCAGCAGCAGCGCAGCGGCACAGCGGAAGAGCAGGCGGCCTGTTCGCGCGACGTGCAGCGCTACTGCCGTCCGGTGATCGACCAGGGCGATTTCACCATCCTGGCGTGTCTTCAGCAGAACCGTCCCAAGCTGACCGCGGCGTGCAATCAGGTGCTGAAAAACCACGGCCAATGAAGTGGCGCTCGACTGCGGCAATCGCCGCCGCGGGCGGTTAACGGGCCTCATTCCGAAGCGTCAGGAATCTGCGAGAAATCGCAGATAGCATTGGTTTTAGCGTCGTATTCCCCTATATGGGGTTCGCGATCACTGCGCATGAGCCGGGCCAGCCGGCGCGTGCGTCGTCACCATGCCCAGATGAATGTAGCCAGTTCTTGATGACCAGCGCGAGCGAACTGCGATCCGGCAAGACTCACCGCGATGAGAACTTTCCGGTGGCGTCGTGGATCATTCACCCGCGTCACCGGGCGCTGATCCTTGCGTACTACAATTTCGTCCGGACCGCCGACGATATCGCCGATCATGCAACGCTCGAGGAC
>JBAQER010000348.1:0-12273 GCA_049286845.1 Bradyrhizobium sp. | reverse complement strand
GTTTCGCTGCGAAGCTGGCGGAAGTTACGCGCTCGCCGCAAAATACAGGACTGCCGGTATCCACCTCCGGTCGGGATGGCTGCTTGCCCCCCCGGGGCGTCACCTTCACGGCTCTTGCCGCGCCGTCGACGGATCTCTGCTAGTCTGCGCCCTCGACCTCCGGATACCGGTTCATTTAGTATGTACGCTTGATGGTTTGCGAGACCCAGAGGCTGTTGCGGTGACATGAAGCGGGATTCCAGTTCGCCAACCATGGAGGCGCTCATGCAGGCCGCACAGGCCGGCGATATGCGCGCCTATGAGCGCCTCTTGAGGGAAATCACGCCAAAGTTGCGGCAGATCGTGCGAAGGCGTCGGCAATTTTTCACGGCTGAGGAAGTCGAGGACCTGGTTCAGGAGATCCTCTTATCGGTCCACGCCGTACGCGCGACTTTCGACCCAAAACGTCCGTTCATGCCATGGCTATCTACGATCGCCCACAACAGGCTGATCGACAGTGCACGACGGTATTATCGGGGCAAATCAAATGAGGTCCAAATGGACGAACTCCCCGTAACCTTTGCCGATGATTGGGCGAATGTAGAGAGCGAGGAATATCGCGACCCGGAAGAGCTCGCGATTGCAATAAAGAGCCTGCCGGAAGGCCAGAGGAAGGCGATCGAAATGCTGAAACTCCGCGAAATGTCGCTCAAGGAGGCGGCAGCGGCGAGCGGAACGACTGTTGGAGCGCTGAAGATTTCGATCCACCGGGCGGTCTTGAACCTGCGGAAGGCTCTTAAGAGAGAGTAATGGGCATGGATACCGACAAGCTGATTGCGTGTTTGACCGAGAAAGCGGATCCCGTCCGGCGGCTTCCTTCGCCTTGGGTTCGGACTGCATCGTGGTTTGCGATCGCTATCCCCTATGTCGCGGTCATCGTCATGATGATGACTCCGCGTGACGATCTCGCTGTCAAGTTCGCGGATCCTCGTTTTCTTCTCGAGCAGGTGGCTGCGCTTTGCACGGCGATCGGTGCCGCCGTTGCCGCCTTTCAGTCGATCGTTCCCGGATACAACCGCCGCTTTCTGTTGCTTCCGCTGGTACCGCTGTCGATTTGGCTGGCCAGCCTCGGGCAAGGCTGTGTTCAGCTGTGGTTGCGCGGAAACGCTCTACAGAATTTTGCCTCGGATTTCATCTGTATTCCGGCGATTGCACTGGTGGGAACGCTGCCGGCCGCGGCGATGGTATTGATGCTGCGAAAAGGAGCACCTCTTTGGCCGCATGCTTCGGCGGCGCTTGGGGGCTTGGCGGCGGCAGGATTGGGTAACTTCGGTCTTCGTCTCTTCCACAGTCAAGATGCGAGCTTGATGGTGCTGGTTTGGCAGATGGGAACTGTCTTCATGCTGACCATTCTTTGCGGATGGGCCGGCCGATTGTTCCTGGATTGGCGTCCAGTGGTCGCGAGGGTTCGCCGCAATCTGGTAGCGCGTTAGTTCGAACGTTTAACCTCGATCCTGGGCCCCCGCCTTTGGCCCAGCCTGGAGCTGGACAGTGACATTTGACGCTCTGATTACGTGTCCCCATTGCGGGACGGCAAGGCTCGAAACGATGCCAACGAATGCGTGCCAGTTCTTTTATGACTGCACCGGATGTGGCGTTCGCCTCCAGCCCAAGGCAGGCGACTGCTGCGTATTTTGCTCATACGGCGATCAGCCATGCCCTCCGATCCAAGAAGCGCGCCTCGCGGGCACTTCTCCCGACTGCTGCGCATGACCCCGGCGGCCCGAGCACGCACTCTGAAGACACTATTTGCATGCGCAGCGTAACTTCGCAGGCACTTTGGGCGAACTGATATCTGAATAAGCACAGAACCAGGATTTTGCATCGTTTTGATCGGCAAAGACGACGCTCCTATGCCGCCGGCGAAACGTTTGCGGTTGAGGGCCACCCACTGCACCTTCAGTTATCGCAAAGTCGTGGGAAACAGCCGAATCCTATCGAAGCGAGGAGAATGCGAATGTCGCCTCCAAAACTACAAGCTGGTTCAATCCTTCCGACGATCTCGCTGCCCAAGGTCGGAGGCGGCGAGTTGCAGATCGGGGGCGCAGGGGGTTGGAAGATGCTGGTCGTCTACCGCGGCAAGCACCGCCCCATTTGCCGCACCTATCTGAAGACCCTCGACGGACTTCTTGACCGGTTCATGGACGCGGGCACGGAAGTGGCCGCCGTATCAGCGGATCCAAGGGAAAAGGCAGAGACCGAAGCTGGGGATGAAAAATGGCGCTTTCCCGTCGGCTACGATCTGTCGCTGGATCAGATGCGCACGCTCGGTCTCTATATCTCGGAGCCTCGATCGCCGCAGGAGACCGACAGGCCGTTTCCCGAGCCCGCTCTGTTCATCACCAATCCGGAGGGAAGACTCCAGATCATTGATATTTCCAATGCCCCATTTGCACGACCGGAACTGAATTCGGTACTAATGGGCCTCAAATTCGTTCAGGAGCGGAATTATCCGATCCGCGGAACGCATGCATGATTGCATCGGACACGGGGTCTGCCAATCGCAGACCCTCCGTCGTTGCGTCCGTCGTCATCCCGCTCGAATCGCTGCGGCGAGACTCATCCTCGCGTCGCTCCGGCTACGAGGCGCTTCGGAGTTCGGGTCTTCAAATCGCTCACGCCTGCGGACATCCGGGAGGCGAAGCGGGCCGGAGCTCCGGCCGATCATGTCTGGCGTGTTGTTCGGAGGCGGTGACAGGTAGCGTCATCCGGAACGACACTGTCCCATAGGTACTAACGCAATACGGCACGATGTATGTCAGGGCTATCTTGAACCAACTGATGGCCCCCGCGGCCAGCAAGACGTCGCCTTGATTGATGACGTTCAGCACGGTGCCGACGATGAAAGTGACATAAAGAGAGCGAATCGGGACGCCGTCAGTAACGGCAAAATGCCACGCCCGTCTGATCGTCGACACGCTATCTCTCCGTCGCCGTCCTGCGGTGCCCGCCACCGGGGGACGGGCAACCACGGGTACCATCGTGACTGTTTCGCTCGTCGATCGCGGAAGGTTACGCCGCCGTGGAGAAAGAAATCCCGCTCGACAGCCTGAAATCCGGCTAGTGATCGTCACCCTGGCGGAGCACAATTCATAGACTTCCGCACACTGTGATAGAAGAAGCGCACCTCGTATGAGTCTCGACCTGAAGACGGACCTTTGTGTGATTGGCGCAGGTGCCGCGGGACTTTCAATCGCCGCCGTCGCAGCTCAGCTCGGAGCGAACGTTGTTCTGGTCGAGCGCGCTCACATGGGTGGCGAGTGTCTCAATTTCGGGTGTGTCCCGTCGAAGGCCCTCCTGGCCGCATCGAAAACCGCCCATACCGTGCGCAATGCTCATCTATTCGGAATCGACGCTGTGCCAGCGGTCGACTTCAAGCGGGTCCACGCGCACATACGCTCGGCGATCGACGCGATCGCGCCGCACGATTCGGTCGAGCGATTTGAGAAGCTCGGCGTCACCGTAATCCGGGGTGAGGCCAGGTTTGCCGGTCCGCGAGAGATCGTCGTCGGAGACCGATTGATCCGGGCGCATCGTACCGTCATCGCTACCGGATCTGCGCCGCTGGTGCCGCCGATTCCCGGCCTCGACCAGGTCCGCTACTTCACCAACGAAACCATCTTCGACAATCATGTTCTGCCCGAGCATCTCATCATCCTGGGTGGCGGGCCGATCGGCGTGGAAATCGGGCAAGCCTATCGGCGGTTGGGCGCCGAGGTTACGATCGTCGAGCGCGAGAAGGCGATGCCCAGGGATGACCAGGAACTCGCGCGTCCCCTGCTTCAGCATTTGGTCGACGAAGGAGTGGCCATTCGCGAACAGGCGAACGTTACGGCGGTCGCGCCGGATGGCCAGGGCATCAGGCTTACGATCGAGGAAGCCGGTCACACCACGCAGTTGCGCGGATCTCACCTGCTGGTCGCCGCGGGCCGTTCGGCGAGAACTACGGATCTTCGTCTGGAAGCTGCAGGCGTCAAGTTCGACAAGAAGGGAATCGTCGTTGACAAGCACCTGATGACGTCGACGCCCGGCATCTACGCAGCCGGCGACGTCGTCGATGGGCCCCGCTTCACGCATGTCTGTTCTTACCACGCCGGTATCGTGATCCGAAACGCGCTCTTCCGGATTCCGGCCAAGATCGACTACCGATCCCTGCCCTGGGTGACTTACACCGACCCCGAATTTGCGCAGATCGGAATGACCGAAGAAGCCGCGCGCAAGGAACACGGCGAGAAGTTGCGAGTCGTCAGAATCCCATTCTCGGCGAGCGATCGGGCCCAAACCGAAGGTGGAACGGCCGGCACCGTCAAAATCGTCGTTCACGGCAACGGGCACATCCTCGGTGCATCCATTCTCGGCGCTCACGCAGGAGAGCTTGCCCATCTATGGATTGTCGCCATCGAACAGAAATTGAACTTGCGGAGTATCGCCCAGATGATGGCGCCCTACCCCACCTGGGGTGAGCTGAACAAGATGGCGGCTGCTGAATTCTCCAGGCCATTGCTTGCTCATCCGATGACGCGCATTTTGGTCAAGGCGCTGTCTTGGCTACCGTGAGCAAGGTGCCATGACGCTGGCCGGAAAGGATCGAAGTTATGAGCGCACCGAAGCCCGAAACATTACGTCTGTACGCCTCCATTTTGCGCAAACCGACACGCAGCGCAGCGTCCTGCTCCGGGCGACCGCCATTTTCGGATCAATCACTACAAGGTCCAGGCGAAATTCTATTGGCTGCCGCCGACGCGCTCGAGTTTCAAGCGAACGCAATCGACGATCGCCGGAGTGAACAGACGACGACCCGATCATCGAAATGAGAGATAAGTGTGCGACCGCAAGCTTCACTGTCGAACACCCTGGAAATGAGTGGCAGATCGCGGATTGCGATGACCGGCCAGCTTCGGGGCCGCGGCGCGGACCCTCAGCCGATCCGCGCGCCGCCTCCGATGACCCGTTCCAGGCCTCCTCGCCATTGCAGCATGATCACCGCGTCGTTTGGCCGCGCTGCCGAGCTAATCCGGATCCTGGATTTGCGGAACATGACGCGCCGACGCCACGCGAGGCCGATTGGCATTGCGCAAGAGTGTAGAAATTGCAATCGCGCGAGTCGGTCGTTCCATAGCCAACCATACAGAATGCCGCGTTTGCGTCCGCCATGGCCGGCGAGGCGCTCGATGCCCCGACCGCAACTACCAAAGCTGAAAGCAGGAATGCAAACCTCTTCATTGAACATCTCCCTTTGCTTTCTTCATGGGCACATCGCCCGCATCGAGTTGCGCCGGCACAGTTGCGAAAGTTACATCCCACACGTACTCGTGATTCCAAGTCGAGTTGGCGTCGCGCAGAAGTTACCTGGGCGAGAAACCGTCCGAACCAAAGCAGCAAGCGTTTGTAATTGTCCTACCAGAGAAAAGGACTCTATCGTTCATGCATCGCGGCAAACCCGCCGAACGTTTGGGGTTGCGAAAGCTTCAGTCTGTCGATTCTTGCTGCCACCGAGAGACCTGCCAATGGAGAACATCGCGAATGCCTCACCTTCCATCACTGCCCGCCCACGCTTCCCTTCTCGATGTTTTCAGAATGTTTCCGGAGACGAACGAGCCACTGATAAGCTTTCACGAGATCCTGCTTCGGGGCCCATCGCCATTCACGGAAGCTGAACGCGAACTCATTGCGGCGTACGTCTCCGGACTGAATGGATGTCGCTATTGCCACGGCGTACACACGGCAACCGCTGAACGTCTGGGTATCGCGCCTGGAGCGATCTCGGCCCTGCTGGACGGCAATACGAGCGCAATCCCGTACAAGATGATGCCCGTGCTGGATTTCGCGAAGAAGCTTACTCAACGCGCCAATGGGGTGACGAAGGTCGATGCCGACGCAGTATTGGCCGCTGGTTGGGAAGAGACGGCTGTCTACCATTTGGTCGCCGTCGTGGCGCTGTTCAACTACATGAACAGGCTGGTTGAGGGATTGGGAATCGAATTGAATCCGAGTTATGCGCAAACCGCGGCCAAGCGTCTGGCCGATTTCGGTTATCTGCCCCTCATCGAACTCATGAAGAAGCCTGTCGAGACGATCAAGAGAACCGACTGACACCGTCAATTAATTCAACGCGACCCGAGGGACCATCCATGATTAGAGCGATATGGAACGGCGAGATATTGGCTGAGGCGGATCAGACCGAAGTCGTTGAGGGGAACCACTACTTTGCCACGCAGCACGTCAAACATGAATTTCTCGCGCCCAGCGATCACCATACGACGTGCGCATGGAAGGGCGTCGCCAGCTATTTCCACGTCGTGGTAGACGGTCGTAAAAATCCGAACGCGGCCTGGTACTATCCAGATCCAAAACCTGCCGCGCAGAATATTACCGGCAGAATTGCCTTTTGGAAGGGAGTACAGATCGAAGGCTAATCCGCAACGGCGACTCCGGTTTTTGGCAGTAGTCGCCGGCGCGTGAGCTCGCCACGCGAACGGTCGACGACGTCCTTTCGCCGCCAAGGCGACTCAGTCGACCTGTTCCAGATGCTTCAACTTACGCATGACGCAAGTATTCGATCAGCTTGCTTGCAGAAGCCGACGTCCAGTCGGCGGCTCCGGGCATATAACCCACGACCCGTCCGGACGCAGTGATCAAGTATGTGATCGGCATGCCGTAGAGTCCGAACGGCGCCTTCTTTTGATTGTCGCGATCGGAAAACGCAACGTAACCGTTGGGATCGCGGTAGATCGGAAGATTTCCGATCTTGTTGGTTCGGACAAACTTAGCAACCGTCTCCCGATCGCCTCTGTCTTCCGAGACAGCGATGATCTGCAAATCGGGATAGCGATTTTCCCGAAGCAGACGGTCAAGTATCGGCAGCTCGATCCGGCAGGCGGCGCACCACGTCGCCCAAAAATTCAAGAGCATCGGCCGTCCACGAAACGACGACAGATCGGTCGTCTTGCCGCTGAGGCCAAACAACCGAATCGACGGAATCTCGATTTGCGGGCGCACCATCGTAAACTGATAACGGCCCGATTCGAACGAAGGCGTCGAAACATCCTCCGCTGCGGCGACTGCTCCGGCCACCACCAACAGAGTTGTTCCGAGCATGCCTTCTAGGACTTTGCGCCGGGACGCACCAGAATCTCCCAGTGACGCGGTTCTGTCGCCCGGACGGCCAATCCGCATGTTCAGAACTCCTTCCCGATCACGTTTCTCAAGACGGTGCCCCGCTCATCCCGGACACAACGCCCGATCAGTCGCCTCAAGTCCCTTCGCATTGATCATACTCTCATAGCACGTTCAAAAGACGGACGGTGCGTGCGGCCCACGCGGGCCTTTTTGGAGATCAGCACGCACCGTCCGCGCACCCAGGAGCAGGTTCAGGGTCAGACCCGCTCTGGAGACGGATGAGAAGACTTGGCTCATCGCCGAAGGTTTCGCACAGAAGATCTGAAAAGTTACGGTCGCGTATTCGACAACGGCTGACTTCACGGCGCGCTCGGTGAACCCACAAACGCGGTAGCACGCTAAGCGACATCGTGAATATGAAGCCTCCGGCGGGCATGCCGGAGGCTTCCTTGGAGGTACAACGTTGATTGAGGGTTTCTCCTTTGCTGGCGGTTGATCTTAGAAGTTTCGCTGAGCGCGAACGTTCAGAGACACAGTGTCCTGGTCCTTGAATTCGTACACAGCGGCCGGCTTCGGCCCGTTCGCTGCGAAGGTGGCAGCGCCGGAGAATTTCTGGTCGAGGTGGAACCACTGGACTTCGGCCGAGAAGGTCAGGTTCTTGACCGGGGTCCAACGGGTGATCGCACCGAGCTGCGAGGTGTTGAAATCCGGGTTGCAGGTCGAGCCCGGAGTCAAAACGAGACCAATTCTCGCGCAGATGTTGGCCTTCGGCACATCATCGTACCTGACGCTGGTGTAGCTGCCGAACACGCTGGTTGACCAGTAGGGATTCCAATTGTGGTTGAACGCACCACGGACACCCCAAGCCTCCGTCAGGTGGATCGTTCCATCACCGCCTGCTGCGATGGGGAGGAAGGTAGCATCCGTCGTCGCACCGAAGCCGATGCTCTGGTAAGCGCCCGCACGGCCGGTGTCGCCATACATCAGGAAGCTCGGCGAGGCGCCGCTGGTGGAGATCACCTGTTTCGTGTCACCCTTGGACCAGCTTGCGTCAAACTTGATGTCATCGCCAGCACCGGTCGGGAGGTTCTTGATCTGCAAGGCGGCCATAACCGAACCGCCCCACTTGGTCTCCGGATGACCGAGGGGTTCGATGCCGGCGGTGCCACTGATACCGTTGTAGGCGGCGCGCACTTCGTGCGCAGCGCCCGACAACTGGAACAGACCCCAGGCCTGATCCACACGGATGTTGCCCGCGACGTCAGGAGAGTAAGTGCCAGCATAGCCTTGCGAGCCGGCGGCGAACGCGTTGACCGTCGTCAGATTGGCCAACGTGGTGCGGTTGAACACGGTCGGGTCTTGCAAGCCGAAGGTGCTGGAAACGCCGTTGCCGAACTGCGCTGTGTACTGGATATTGTTCACGCCGGTGGAGGAGTCGTTACCGCCGAGCAGGAACGAGGTGTTGTTGCCCGGATAACCGTGCCAAGGCGTCGCATAGGCCGAAGCCGACTTACCAAAGGTGAAGCCTGCAAACTGCAAGAATACCATTTCAACTGCAACGTAGCCACCGCCGGGCGTTGAAAGCAGATTTGAATTGGTGCCCGCGGCGGTGAGGACTGCGGGGTTGGTAGTGCCCGCGACGTTGTTGAACTGGAAGTCGCCTTGAGCAAAGGTACGGACGAGGCCGTATTCGGTGGCGGTACGGGTATCAACTGTCAGCGCCATACGCGAGCGGGAGAAGTACCTGTCGATATAGCGGTTACGCTGGCCGCCGTCGCCAGCATAGTAGGGCTGATCGTAAACGCCGCCGTTGAACGTGGTATCAATGCGCGCGTAACCACCCAGCTTGATGCAGGTGTCGGTGCCCGGAATGTAGGAGTAACCGGCGCCATACAGGGAACAGATTTTCACGTACTCGACCGCTTTGGCCTTGGCGGGAAGATCGGCTGCTTGTGCCCCACTCATGGCGAGAACGCCCGCCGCTGAGCCGAGGATAAGGCTCTTAATCAACTTCATTTAAACCTCCAAGTTGCTCTGTAGGGAAGGTGCCAGATCCGCTGGGCGAAGCCCTGAGGTTGGTCCCCTTCATCCCTTGAAACCCGCTTGGCCGCTTCGCCCATTCAGACACTCCCGCAAGAACGCGAGGAGTTAAGCGAGCGACTTAGGGCGGGCGACCTGGAGACGATGCTCCCTGCCGTGGGCATAGATACCAAATTAAATTAATCAAATTCAATAATTAATTATCTTAAGTATTTACTTCGCCCGGAGGTGTGACGTTCTTGCCACATCACTTTCTCATCCATCGAAAGCCGTCAGGCTGAAAACTTGCGAAGACCTTTCACTTCAACTAGCTGTTAGGCCCTATAGCTCAGAGGTCGCGTTGAAATGTCCCCCAGGAGAGCCACCAAGAGCGGCGCATCCCGTTCAGCAGGGACGCAGAATGAGGCCCGCACGCCATCGATCAAGCACCATGATGAGACGGTCCGAAGGTTTATCTGGAGTGTCTTTTCGATCCGCACCCACCTGGACGATATCCATCAGATCTGGGCCAATCTGCTTGGCGTCAGCGAACCACAGTGGCTAATCCTGCTGGCCATTGACGAGCTTGATTCTGGAGAGGGTGTACCCGGCACCAAGATAGCTGCCAAACTTCACATTCACCCGGTCTTCGTGACTACCCAGACAAAAAGCCTTGAGAAAGCCGGGTTCGTGACCCGGATCACGTCAGCTGTTGACGCACGCTTTGTGCTAATGTCGCTTACCTCCAAAGCCCGCACGGAAATTGCCAAGCTCTCGGCGCAGCGACGTGCACTGAATGAGTCTCTTTTCGCCGGCCTCGATGACCAAGGCTTGCAAGACGTCACCAACAAATTGACAGAAATTATGAAAAACGCAGAGAAGGCGGCACGACGCCTCTCTGCGGAAGATTGAATCGATATTTTGAACTTTCATTTTCCTTCCGGCAACGAGCTGTTACTCGGCGCGTAAGGGAGCTTTGCGCGAGGCTGACTGGTTGGATGTCCGAAGACTCTTTTTGGAAGGCGAACCTCGGCCAGGCGAAGGGGTCGCGTCATCCGCCGCGATTGCCGATATGTCACACCCAATTTTTTGGCCAGCCAATCAAAGATGAATCGCCTCCTGGGCGGTCCCGCGTCCTCGACCGAAAACAACTTCAGCTCCATCTGCGCCCCTGCCTTCACGCAGAATTTATGCAGCCTTGTTACATCCTCTAGCTCGAGAAATTCGTATTCGGCCGATGTAACCAGAAAAGGACACTTGAGCCTTCGGGCTATGCTGTATCGCGATATCTCTTGGGTATCCGCGTGAATTGTGCCGCCAACGCGCCCTCCAAAAGCCCAGGAGGATAGCAGCGGCCGTGCGTTCTCCTCCCAGATCCCGCCATCGCAAACCACCGCAGCAAATCGATGGTCCAAACTCGCGACGCGAGAAGCATGAATCGCGCCGAAATTGTTTCCAAACAAAGCAATTCGGCTTTCGTCAACGTCGACCCGGTCCATCAAGTAATCCACGCAGCGACCAATAGAAACTTCAGGATTGCAGCAAGGAGGACCGTTTAAACTACCTTGGCTATTCCCCGGAAGATCCACGATCATCAGCGACAAGCCTGCAGCAGACGCGAACCGTGGCATCTTTCCCAGCAACTCATCCTTGGTCTCGCCCGGCCCACCAAAGCAAATTACTGCGGGACTTCGTCGCGGCGTGTTTGGCGCTCCAAGGAAGTAGCCGCGAATGGACCGATTGTGTTCACAGGGTATTTCGACGAGTTCTCCATCCGGCTTTATGCACGCCATGTAGAGGCGCGAGCATTTCTCGACGGCAGACAGTAGGGCCCAATTCCTTTCATCATCAACTGCGAGAAAGACGCCTGCTGATCTGTAGTATGCGGACGCCTGCAGCCAGCTGCTCGCGGACGTCTGATAGTATCCATGGTCAAACGCAACTTCCGCCCGGGCCTTGGAGGCTTCCGCCTGGATCTTCCATTCTCGATACCAGTCCTCCCTATTCCCGGGAGCTATTCGGCCCAACGCCATGTGACATTCGGCGACAGTGCCGCCGACGTCCTTTAACGCATGCACCAAATGAGCGAACTGGAGGCGGAATTCTTCGTCTTGCGGCCACGACTTCCAGCTGGTCGGAATGAAAGCATGCATCGGAATCTGACTGAAATCGCCGGTGGAGGTGGGTTGATCAATGGCCGCTCTGGCCACTCGGGTAAAATCCTGTCAGCCAAGCCATGATCTGCGTATCGTATTGAAAGTAGGACGCGACCGCGAATGCGGTCACGACAACGCCAAAGCCCTGCTGCAACCTCGGCGAGATTTGCGCGATACTGCGAACCCGGGTGGTCACGGCCTGACCGCCATAGACAACCGCCAGCATGGGAATCGCCGCGCCGAACGCATAGGCGATGAGCAATGCACTTACCCAGGTCGTGTCATCGGACGTTGCAATAACGGTGAGGATCGAACCGAGCACAGGACCGGCGCATGGTGTCCAGACCAGGCCGAGGGCCGTCCCAAGCAAAAAGCCGGCGACGTCGCCTTGACTGGACGCAACATCAGCAGCGGAGCAGCCGTTTTCGAATCCGCCGGGCAAAATTGACAACCGTTCGAACGGCGCCCGCCAGATCATCGGCAATCCAAACCCGAGCAACAGGATTGCCGCGATGGTCCGCAGCGCATTGGGATCTAAGTCGAAAATCTCGGTAGCTATGCTTAGCCATAGAGTGACTGCCGAAAACGACATCACAAAGCCAAGCGAGATCATCAGCGGCCGCACATTGCTGGTCTGCCCCACCGACGCGCCAAGGAGTATCGGCAGCATCACGAGCATACAGGGCGCCGCAACGGTAACTATGCCGGCGAGCAGTGCAAGAACAAGGTCGAACATTGGGTCGGATCCATCGCACGGTCATGACCTGGCGGCCATGCTGCGCGCTTTAATGATTTCGGAAGATGCGGATGGTGGGTTACGCGCCGCGTGTCACGTATTCGTGAGGTAATCGATATCGCCTCACCGTCGGTGAGTTTGGGCTTGTTCGTATCGATCGATCCAAGGCGGTTCGGAAAGCGCACAACAGGATCGGCGGCGGGG
>JBAQER010000347.1:0-1902 GCA_049286845.1 Bradyrhizobium sp. | reverse complement strand
ATCTTGCCGCCCATGCCCTGCCCGGTCAGCGCCGCCGTGGTCGAGAGCATTTCCCGCATGCCGGGACCGCCGCGCGGCCCCTCATAGCGGATCACGATGACCTCGCCCTCCTTGTCGGTCTTCTTCTGGACGGCCTCGAAGGCGTCCTCTTCGCGGTCGAAGCAGCGGGCCGGCCCGGTAAATTTCAAATTCGACATGCCCGCGACCTTCACGATCGCGCCCTCGGGCGCGAGATTCCCCTTCAAGCCGACCACACCGCCGGTGACGGTGATCGGCTTGTCGGCGGAATGCACCACGTCCTGGTGCGGATTCCATTTTACGCTTTTGAGGTTTTCGGCGATCGTCCGGCCCGTGACGGTCAAGCAATCCCCGTGCAGGTGGCCATTGTCGAGCAGCGTCTTCATCAGAAGCGGTATGCCGCCAACCTCGAACATGTCTTTGGCGACATAACGGCCGCCCGGCTTCAAATCCGCGACATAAGGTGTTCTTTTGAAGATTTCGGCCACGTCGAACAGGTCGAACTTGATGCCGCATTCGTGGGCGATCGCCGGCAGGTGCAGTGCAGCATTAGTCGATCCGCCGGAGGCGGCCACCACGGCCGCGGCGTTTTCCAGCGAGCGGCGCGTGACGATGTCCCGCGGCCGAATATTCAGCGCGATCAGCTCCATCACCTTCTCGCCCGCGGTCATGCAGAACGAGTCGCGGATTTCGTAAGGCGCAGGCGCCCCGGCCGAATACGGTAACGCCAGCCCAATGGCCTCGGAAACCGTTGCCATGGTGTTGGCAGTGAATTGCGCGCCGCACGCGCCAGCCGACGGGCAAGCCACCCGCTCGATTTCGTCGAGATCGGCATCGGACATTTCGCCGACCGAATGCTTGCCGACCGCCTCGAACATGTCCTGCACAGTGACCTGCTGGCCACGGAAATTGCCCGGCAGGATCGAGCCGCCATAAATGAAGATCGACGGCACGTTGAGCCGGACCATCGCCATCATCATGCCCGGCAACGACTTGTCGCAGCCGGCGAGCCCGACGAGGGCGTCATAGGCATGGCCGCGCATGGTCAATTCGACGGAGTCGGCAATACATTCCCTTGATGGCAGCGACGAGCGCATGCCGTCATGGCCCATGGCAATACCGTCGGTGACGGTGATGGTGCAGAATTCGCGGGGGGTGCCGCCGGCGGAGGCGACGCCCTTCTTGACCGCCTGGGCCTGCCGCATCAGCGAGATGTTGCAGGGCGCGGCCTCGTTCCAGCACGACGCCACGCCGACGAACGGCTGGTGGATCTGCGCGGTGGTTAGCCCCATGGCATAAAGATACGACCGGTGCGGTGCCCGCTCCGGGCCCTCCGTCACATGACGGCTCGGCAGTCGCTTCTTTATGTTGGTCCTGGCGTCCATCGCGAACCTGTTTCCCCAGCCAACTCTTGTTAGACCCGGGAAATGAGCAGGTTCCCTTCGCCTTCGCGAGCGCCGTGGCTGTAAGCCTACGAAGGAATGATTTCATTGAGGGGTGTGGCTAAAAAGCGGCGCGCGCAAGCGCTTGCTGCGATGACGGTTAAATGTTCGCTGACTGTTGCGGCCAAGCAACAATCGTGGCGCATCGGCAACCATTTCGGGGGCTGATAGCCTCCAGTGTGTGTGGCTCATCCATACATCCACAGGATGCTTCCCGCGGCGCGAGGCGCCCGAGGTGTGGATCGAATTTTGTCCCTCTGAAGAAAAAAAGAAGGCGCAGGGAAAGCCGGGTGCGCGCTGCACCCGCGGTCTCGTGTGCAAATGCACATAGAGAACACGCACACGAGCATACAGGTTCAGCGGAGGCAATCCGGCCTTCCCTGCGCAATGGTTTTACGGCTTATAGCGCGCTCTCCCCGGTGACCGGGCTTTCTTGCCACCG
>JBAQER010000346.1:0-10900 GCA_049286845.1 Bradyrhizobium sp. | reverse complement strand
CGCGCCACGCGATGGGTGAAATCGGGGCTGTCGATGATCACCAGCACGTCAGGGGACGCCTGCATCACCGCCGCGGCGGTCTCCCTGATATGCCGCAGGATCATCGGCAACTGCTTGACGACCGCCGCCAGTCCCATGATCGACAGCCGTTCGATCGGGAACAGCGACACCAATCCCTCGCGCGCCATGGCCTGGCCGCCGACGCCTTCGAAGCGGACCGCGCCGCCGAGCCGCTGGCGCAACACCTTCATCAGGCTGGCGCCGAGCCGGTCGCCGGATTCCTCGGTCGCGATCAGGAATATCTTTCGCGCGACATTGGCTGGGGCTCGTGCCTGAATCACGCGGGCAAACCCGTCACGAACAGGCCTGCCGCATCCGCCGCCTCGATCATGGCCTGCGGTTCGACGACAATGGTGTTGCCGGCGACGATGGCGATCCCGGCAAGCCGGGCCCTGGCCGCGCCCTCGACGGTTCGCGGCCCGATGGTGGGAAGATCGAAGCGCAAATCCTGGCTGCTCTTCGGCGCCTTCACCAGCACCCCCCGCGCCGCTTTGGCGCGAATGCGGCCCTCTTCGCGCAGCCGTGCGACGCGCGCCAGGAGGCCGTCGGTGCCCTCGATGTCCTCCACCCCGACCACGTGGCCGTCGATCACCACCGCGGCCTGGCCGATATCGAACGGGCTCAGCGCCCGCAGCACATCGCGCCCCCTGGCGATGTCGGCAGCGGCATTTTCATCCGGCGCCTTCCGGGTGAGGCATCCCTCGGGCACCAGCAGGTCCGGGGCGACGTCCTTGATCCCTACCATCCGGAAACCGTCCTGTTCGAGAATGCGGCCGATGCCGGACAGCAGGTGATCATCGCCGCCGCGGAAAGCCGCCCACACCCGGCCTAGAACGCGGAGCGTGCCCCAATCCAGCCTGATCTCCGACAGCGCCGGTCGCACCAGCGTGCCGATGAAAACCAGGTCGCGGCAGTTCTCGCTACGAAATAGTTTTACCGCCCGGCCGACCTGCCCGACCGAAATCCAGTGATGGCGAAAGCGCTCTACCCGTACCGGATCGCAGGCGCCCTTCAGCGCGAACAGGACGGGATTGATGCCGCGTGTGATCAGCGAGTCCGCGACCGCGAACGGCATGACGCCGCCGGCCGCGATCAGGCCGACGGGCGATGAAATCTGCGCAGCCTCGTTCGTCATGGTTCGCCTCAGTGCACTTTCCGGCGGAGTGGAATCCGGCCCGCGTCGAGAAAAATGCGCTGCTCAATAACTTGCGGGTATCTTACCGCGGAAAAGTCTTTGCGGAACTCATCGCGAGCCTTTGCCGTCTCTCAGAGGCTGGCACAATTCGCGATGTTTTCCGGCATCGATGAAAGTCAGAATTTCCGCGATCGCAGGATCTGCGTCCGCCAGATGCCTCACCTCATCCAGGCGCTCGGCAAACACGCCGGGCCCGTGAAACAGTTTTCGATAGAAGGATCTTACCGCCGCGAGACGCTCGCGGCTGAACTTGCGGCGCTTCATGCCGACGACGTTGAGGCCGGTCAGCGCGGCGAATTGGCCGCTGGCAAGGGCAAACGGAATCACGTCGCTGCGCACGCCGGTAAGCGCGCCGACCATCACCTGCGAGCCCACGCGGCCGAATTGATGCACCGCCGACAGGCCGCCGATGAAAACGAAATCGCCGACCTCGCAATGACCGCCGAGCGTCGCCGAGGTCGCAAAGATCACGTCGTTGCCGACGATGCAGTCGTGCCCGACGTGGCTGCAATTCATGAAGTAACCGCGATCCCCGACGCGGGTGATGCCGCCGCCGGCCACCGTCCCGGCGCTCATGGTCGACTGCTCGCGGATGGTGCAGCCCTGGCCGATCTCGAGCCTGGTGAGCTCGCCACGATAGCCAAGGGATTGCGGCGGGGTGCCGAGCGAAACGAACGGATAGATCGTGCAGCCATCGCCGATCGTGGTCTGCGCCGTGACGTAGACATGTGCGATCAGCTTGCAGTTGGCGCCGATCACGACATGCGGTCCAATCACGCAATAGGGCCCGATCGAGGTGCCCTCGCCGATCACGGCGCCGTCCTCAATCCGCGCGGTGGGATCGATCATGCTCATCGAAGGGTCCGGTATCAGCCAATGGTGCGAGCGTTAATCCGTTGGGTTTTCCGGTGGTTAGCGCGACATCCCGGTGCTGTCCAGTGACGTATGGTTACGCCATGTTGCGGCATGCCGGGGTCCGACAACGCTAGCACGAACGCCCCGCGCGATGGCGGCGCCGTCAGTCGGTCAGCATCGCGCCAACGTCGGCCTCGGCAGCGGTCACGCCGTTGACGATGGCGTCGCCGTGAAACCACCACATCGCCTTGCGGCGGCCAATGCTGCGCATGTGATATTCAATGGTATCGCCGGGCATCACCGGCTTGCGGAATTTGCACTTGTCGATGGTGAGAAAATAAACCGCGCGCGGCTTCTCGGTGCCTTCGACCGACTTGATGCCGATCACGCCGGCGGTCTGCGCCATGGCTTCGATCATCAACACCCCCGGGTAAACCGGGCGATCGGGAAAGTGCCCGAGGAACGGCGGCTCGTTGATGGTGACGTTCTTGATGCCGATGCCGCTGTAATCGGTCCGGATCCTGATGACCCGGTCGATCAATAGCATCGGATAACGGTGCGGGAGCGTCTTGAGGATCTCATTGATATCCACGAGCTCGAATCTGACCGCTGCCTCCTCCACCATCACTCCCGCCCCTCGCCCTTCGGATCCGCTGCGCTATCGCGCACCAGACGCTCCACTGCAACGATCTCCCGGAACCATTGCCGGGTCGGCTTGGCAAAGTGACCGCCCCAGCGCCCATTTGCAGGGATGTCATCCTTGACCGCGCTCATCGCCGTGACCTGAGCCCCGTCGCCGATCTTGAGGTGGTTGTTGATCCCCACCTTGGCGCCCAGCGCCACATTGTCGCCAATCGTCAGGCTGCCCGCGAGCCCGATCTGGGCCGCGAGCAGACATCGCCTGCCGATGGTCACATTGTGGCCGATCTGGACCTGATTGTCGATTTTGGTGCCTTCGCCGATCACGGTGTCGCGCAGGCTGCCGCGATCGATGGTGGTTCCGGCGCCGATTTCGACGTCGTTCTGGATCAGGACGCGGCCGGTCTGCGGCACCTTCAGATGGCCATCCGGGCCGAAGAAGACGAAGCCGTAGCCGTCCTGTCCGATGCTGCAGCCGGGATGGATCAGGACGTTGTTGCCGATCAACGCGGACTGGATTGCCGTATGCGCGCCGACATTGCAGTCACGGCCGATCCGGACATTGGCGCCGATTACCGCTGCCGAGCCGATCACCGTCCCGGCGCCGATTTCGACGTTCGGCCCGATGACGGCCAGGGGATCGACCACCACGCCGTCTTCCAGATGCGCCGTCGGATCGATGACGGCGGACGGTGCGATGCCGTCATTGCCGAACCAGGATTGCGGGCGAAGGGCATCGCGGTAGAGCTCCCGCGCGATCTTGACGAATTCGCGGAAAGGCTGCGCCGCGCGCAGAACCGCGACATGGGCGGGAACGCTGGCCTCAAACCGGGCGCTGACCAGACAGGCGCCCGCCTTCGTCGAGGCGAGCTGGTCGGCGTATTTCAAGTTGTCGAAGAACGCCAGATGCATCGGGCCGGCTTCTTCGAGCGAAGCCAGCCCCCTGACCTGTTGGCCGCCGCGCGACGGATCGACCAAAGCCGCATTCGTCAGCGCGGCGAGTTCAGCCAGCGTCAGGCAAGGCGGTTGCTTGGAGAATGTCGGCTGCGCCATTCCACCCGTCGCGGTCTGGCCGGTCATTGAACGAGAGCCCCGGTTCTGATGAATCACAACCGGGGTCTATCACTGTTTTGACGCGTTTTCTTCACGCGAACCGGTATCCACTTCGCTTGAAGAGGCTTTAGAACGATGACGAGCCGCCAAACTTGAATTGCTGCACCCGGTCATACTGGCCCTTGGTCAGCGGGACCGCATAATCGAAGCGCAGCGGGCCGAACGGCGACGCCCAGATCAGGCCGACACCGACCGAGGAGCGGACGACGTTGCCGCTATCATAGACCAATCCCGTGCAGGATCCGGCCGGCAGCGGAATAGTCGTTCCGGGAATACAGCCAGGCGCGTTAATTTCGTTGGTAAAGGCCCAGGACGTCGGCCCCTTGTAATCATATAGCCCGCCCGCATCGGCATAGACCGCGCCCTTGAGTCCGACTTCCTTCGGCAGGAACCAGAACGGCATTTGCAGCTCCGCCGACACGCCCCAATATTTGGTGCCGCCCAGCGAGTCGCCAGTGCCGTAGGGGTTGATGTCGCGCGCACCAATACCGTTAGGGGCGAAGCCGCGGACGAGATTGGGACCCATCTGGAAATGATCCAGCATCCGGAGGCTGCTGTTGCCGACCTGGTTCAGGATGCCGCCTTGGACGTGGATCAACCCGACGATGTCGGAAACCAGCGGGGAGTAATACTTAGCGTCGACCGCGGTCTTCAGATAGCTGACGTCGCCGCCCACGCCGGCGAAGTCCTGCTTGAAATCGACCAGCAGGCCCTCGGTCGGGTTCTTGTTGTTGTCCAGCGTATTGTAGTTGAGCGTATAACCGATCGCCGATGTCAGCACCTTGCCGTTCTGCAGCTCCTGGCGGACCGGCAGCGACGCTTCACCGTCGACGTAGCAGCCGAGCGACGAGGTATTGAAGGCGCTGGCGGGGTTCCCGTTGGCCAAGAAGGCCGGGCTGGGATTGTAGTTCGGACTCGTCAGATCGTTATTACAATTGCTGAGCGTCGACGGCAGCGAGATTTTCTGCTGGTAGATCGAATAGCGGACCTGCAGCGAGAGGTCTTCGCGCAACGCGAAGCCGAGCCTCGGGCTGAAGCCGATCGTTTTGGTGCCATAGGAAATATAGGAGTTGGCGAGCTGTTCGCGCTGGAACAGGTCGAGCCCGAGCGCGACGCGATAGTCAAGCAGATAGGGCTCCACGAACGACAGCGTGTAACCGCGGGCGTACTGACCATAGGTCACCGACGCCTTCGCAAACAGGCCGCGGCCGAGGAAGTTACGCTCGGAAATGCTGACCTCGGCGAGCGCGCCGTCGGTCGTCGAATAGCCGCCCGACACCGAGAAGTCGCCGGTCGACTTCTCCTCGAGATCGACCACCAGAATCACGCGGTCGCTGGAGGACCCCGGCTCGGCCGTGATCTTCACCGTCTTGAAGAAATCGAGATTCTTCAGGCGGCGTTCGGCGCGATCGACCAGTGCGCGGTTGTAGGCATCGCCCTCGGACAGATCGAATTCGCGGCGGATCACGTAGTCGCGTGTGCGGGTATTGCCGCGTATGTTGATGCGCTCGATATAGGTCCGCGGGCCTTCGTCGATGGCAAAGGTGATCGAGACGGTGTGCGCCTCGAAATTGCGATCGCCGCGCGGACGCACGATCGCGAAGGCATAACCGCGCCGCGATGCCTCGATCTGCATTTCCTCGACGGATTTTTCCAACGCCTCGGCATTATAGAGCGAGCCGACGCTGACGCGCGAGAAGCCGCGCATCGTATTGACGTCAAGGGTGCCGATGCTGGACGCGAAATTGACCTGGGCAACCCGGTATTGCTGGCCCTCTTCGATCTTGAAAGTCACCAGGAAGCCCTTGCGCTCCGGATCGTATTCGGTCAGCGCGGCGATCACCTGGACGTCGGCATAGCCGTGCTTCAGATAGAAGCGGCGGATCAGGTCGCGGTCGGCTTCGACGCGGTCCGGATCGTAGACGTCATTCCCGCCCAGGAAGCTCAGCAGGTTCGATTCGCGGGTCTTGATGACGTCCTTGAGGCGATACGACGAGTAGGCGACGTTGCCGATGAATTCGATGGATTTGACGCCGGTTTTCGCGCCCTCGGCGATCGTGAAAATCAGATCGACGCGGTTGTTCGGCTGCTCGATGATTTCAGGGGTGACGCGCACGTCATAGCGGCCGGAGCGGCGATAGATTTCGGCGATGCGCTGGGCGTCGGACTGCACCATCGGGCGCGACAGCGTGCCCCGCGGTTTGGACTGGATTTCCCCCGAAAGCTGCTCGTCCTTGACCTTCTTGTTGCCCTCGAAGGCAATGCGGCCGATCACCGGATTTTCGACCACGGTCACCACCAGCCGCCCGCCCGCCTGGTTGATTCGCACGTCCTGGAACAGGCCGGTTTCGATCAGCGCCTTCAGGCCGTCGTCGATTCGGCCCTGATCGAGGCGCCCGCCCGGACCCGGCTTGAAATACGAGCGGATGGTCTCGACCTCGACCCGCCGGTTCCCCTCAACCTGAATGGAAGCAGCAGTCTGCGCCATCGCCGAAGACGACACGAGCATAGCGGCCAGCGTCCCAGCCACCGGCATCGCGAACATGATCAGGGCGGCAACCAAGCCCCCCCGCACTCGCATTCCAACATTCATGCGCAACGCGCCCTTGTCATTCCAGTGCCGGCCCGCACCCCACGAACCGGCAGATTCCCATTTGCTGCTCTGCTTGTAGCCAATTTTGCCGGAGGGGCAAACGTCCTATCGCAGTGCAATTTCAATTTCATTCCAAGACGTTGCCCATCGGCCACGTCACAAAAAAGCCGTTTCACGATGCCGCCAGGTGCAGGATGTCGTTATAGGTCGCAAACACCATCAGCATGAGGACAAGGCCCAGTCCGATTCGGAATCCCATTTCCTGCGCCCTCTCCGACAATGGGCGCCCACGCAGGGCTTCGACCGCATAGAACAAAAGGTGACCGCCATCGAGCAGCGGCACCGGAAACAGGTTGAGCAGTCCGATCGAGATCGAGAGCACGGCGGCCAGGTGAATCAGCGCGGCAACGCCGATGGTGGCGACCTGCCCCGATATCTGGGCGATCCGTAAGGGTCCGCCGACCTGATCGGCAGCTTCGCGCCCGGTAAAGACGCCGCCGATATAGGCCATGGTGCGCTCGACCACGAACCAGGTTTCCTTGACGCCGAGCCACAATGCGGTCGCGGGGTCGACCCGCTCGGTCAGGACATCGCCGGGCGCGGTCGCGCGGGTGATTCCCAGGACGCCGAGCCGGTGAACGTTTCCGAACGAATCCTTCACTTCCCTGAGTTGCGGCGTGCCCTGCAGCTGCAGCGTGGAATCACCGCGCTTGATAGTGAACGACATCTGCTCGCCGGCCCGTGTGCCGACGATCCGCTGCATATCCGAGAAACTTCCGATGATCTTGCCATCGATCGACGTCACGACGTCGCCGACCTGGAAGCCGGCCTTGTCCGCTGCACTGCCTGCTTCCACCTTGTCGACGCGCGCCGTCGTGCTCGGCTTGCCGAAGAAGGTGAACAGGCAGGTGAAGATCACGATCGCGAGCAGGAAATTGGCGATCGGGCCGGCCGCCACGATCGCGGCGCGCGGTCCGACTTTCTTGTGATGGAAGCTACCCGCCCGCTCTTCCTCGGTCATGCCGGCAAGCGTTTCCGACGACGGCGTGGAGGCCTCGCTGTCGTCGCCGAAGAACTTCACATAGCCGCCGAGCGGAATGGCGGAAATCTTCCAGCGGGTGCCGTGGCGGTCGTTGAACCCGGCGAGTTCCGGCCCGAAGCCGAGCGAGAACGTTAACACCTTCACGCCGGCCCAGCGGGCGACCAGGAAGTGGCCGAGCTCATGGAAGAAGACGACGATGGTCAGGACGAACAGGAAGGGAATGATGTAGCCAACGAATCCATGGCTCAACGTATTGAAACTATGTAGAAAAAACTCGGACATTCGATTCCCCTCAAGCAGAGCCGAAAGCCCTGTCCCCCAACCCTCTAGGATGCCTTTAAGGCAATTTGAGGCAATAGGGTGGCAGCTTTATTTCGCGCATTATGGTCAACGGCGATGGCATCGTCCGCCGAGGTCAACGGGGCCAGATTTCCGGAGCGAACCCAGTCGTTCATGGTGGCCTCGACCAGCCTCGCGATTGCGCCGAACCTGATCTTGCCGCCGATGAACGCCGCCACCGCGACCTCGTTGGCGGCGTTGAAGACCGTGGTCGCGCCCCGCCCGGTCCGCAGCGCGTCGTAGGCCAGCCGAAGCCCCGGGAACCGGCCGAAGTCGGGTTCCTCGAAGGTGAGCTGGCCGATCTTGGCGAGGTCGAGCTTGGCGGCGGGTCCGACGATACGATCGGGCCAGCCGAGGCAATGCGCGATCGGCGTGCGCATGTCGGGCGCGCCCAATTGGGCAACGACGGAACGATCCGAGAATTCGACCATGCCGTGGATGATCGACTGCGGATGCACCAGCACGTCGATTTCGTCGGGCGTCAGCGCGAACAGATAGGAGGCTTCGATCACCTCGAGGCCCTTGTTCATCATCGACGCGGAATCGATCGTGATCTTCTGCCCCATGCTCCAATTCGGATGCTTCAGGGCCTGCGCCAGCGTCGCCTGTTCGATGTCGGCGGCGGCCCAGGTCCGGAACGGACCGCCCGAAGCGGTGATGATGACACGAACCAGTTCTTCGCGATTGCCCGAACCCAGTGCCTGGAACAGCGCGTTATGCTCGGAATCCGCCGGCAGGATGCAGGCCCCGGCTTTCGCCGCGCGCTGCATGAAGAAATCGCCGGCACAGACCAGGCATTCCTTGTTGGCGAGCGCCACGCTCGCGCCGCGATCGACCGCGGCAAGCGCGGGCTTCAGTCCGGCCGCGCCGCTGACGGCGGCCATCACCCAATCGGCCGGACGCGCGGCGGCCTCGATGATGGCGCTCTCGCCAGCGCCGCATTCGGTGCGGGTGCCGGCCAGCGCGTCCTTCAACGCGCCGAGGCGATCGGGATCGGCGACCGCCGCAAATCGCGCGTCGAATTCTCTTGCGAGCTTCGCCAGCCCCTCGACATTGGTATTCGCGGTCAGGGCCTCGACCTGATAGCGGTCGCGGGAGGCCCGCAGCAAATCCATCGTGCTGTCGCCGATTGAGCCGGTGGCGCCCAGCACGGTGACGGAGCGGACGGCGGATGCCGCGGCCTTGTTGTTACGCAACGGGACTGCGCTCATTTTTTCACCAAACCATAAGACCGCGGCCGACGCCATCCGCGCCACCCCGCAAAAGGCCGAAAATCGCCGCCAGGACGATCGCGGCGATGAAGCCGTCGAGACGATCCATCAACCCGCCATGCCCGGGAATGATGTGACTCGAATCCTTGACGCCGAAGCGCCTTTTTACTGCGGACTCAAAGAGATCGCCGAGCTGGGACGCAATCGAGAGCACCGCCCCCAATAGCAGCAGCGGGGCGGTTTTGCCGAGTCCCAGCGCCGCGAAGGCGGCCGCGATCGCCAGGCTCGCCGCAAAGCCGCCGATCGCGCCCGCCCAGGTCTTCTTGGGACTGACCCGCGGCCACAGCTTGGGTCCGCCAATGCCGCGGCCGGCGAAATAGCCGCCGATATCGGTCGCCCACACCACCAGAAGGACCAGCATCAGCGCGGCAAACCCTTGCGCCGGATCGAGACGCACCAGCACCGAAGCGATTTCGGCTGCGGCCGCGTAGGCAAATCCCGTCGCCGTCCAGATGCGGCGTTCCGGCGAGAGCAGCGCAACCGCCGCGAGACCAATGGCCAGGACAATGAGCGCGGCATCAATCCGCACGATTGCGAAACAAAGCCCGGCAGCGGCAAGGGCTGCAACGCCCGGCGCCATCACGCGCATCTCGCGCGCCGCTCCCACGATCATCAGCCATTCGACATAGAGGCCGACCGCTGCGAAAGTCACCAGCGCGGCCCACAGCCAGCCGCCGGCATAGGCGATGGCAATCGCCAGCGGAGCGAGCACAAATGCTGCGGCGACGCGCATCACGAGATTGCGCGACCCCTGCTCGCTCGCCGCCGGTGCGGCTTTGCCCTCGGTCACGATCCGGTTTTCGCGGCCAGACCGCCGAAACGGCGCTCCCGTCTGGCATATTCGGCAATCGCTTCTTCGAGCGCGGCCTTGTCGAAATCGGGCCAGTGGATCGGCACGAATACGAGTTCGCTGTAGGCGGCCTGCCACATCAGGAAATTCGAAAGCCGCTGCTCCCCGCTGGTGCGAATGATCAGATCGGGATCGGGAATGTCGGGGGCATCGAGGTAGCGGCCGAGCGTTTCGGCATCGATCGACGACGGATCGCGCTTTCCCTCCGCGACCTCGCGCGCCAGCCGTTGCGCGGCGTGGGCGATCTCCTGGCGCGATCCGTAGTTGAAGGCGACCACGAGATTGAGCTTGGTGTTGGCCTTGGTGAGTTCTTCCGCCTCGTTCAGGAGCGCGCAGATATCCGGTTCCAGTCCGTCGCGCTCGCCGATCACCCGCACCCGCACCCCGTCGCGGTGCAAGGTTGCAAGGTCGTTGCGGATGAAGCGTCGAAGCAATCCGAAGAGGTCGCCGATTTCGGTCGCCGGACGCGACCAGTTTTCGGAGCTGAAGGAAAAAATCGTCAGATAGAGGATGCCGAGCTCGTTGGCGGCACGAACCACCCGCCGCAACGCATCGACGCCGCGGCGATGGCCTTCCGCGCGCGGCAAACCGCGCGCCGCCGCCCAGCGCCCGTTCCCGTCCATAATGATCGCCACATGCAAGGGAGCGCCGGAGGGATCCGGTGCTTCGGTTGCGGGGGCGGCGGCGTTCGTCATCGGTCAATCCTTAGGGCTAAACGGTGAGGATTTCCTTTTCCTTGGCCGCGAGCAACTGATCGATTTCCGAAATCGTCCCGTCGGTCGCCTTCTGCACATCGGTGGCGAGACGCTCCTGATCGTCCTCGGAAATCTCGTGATTTTTCTCGAGCTTCTTGACCGTATCGAGGCCATCGCGACGGACATGGCGAACCGCGACACGCGCGGCTTCGGCATATTTATGCGCGACCTTCACCAGCTCCTTGCGG
>JBAQER010000345.1:0-13718 GCA_049286845.1 Bradyrhizobium sp. | reverse complement strand
GCCCGCTTTGCGGGCATGACGGCTTTGGTCGTGAGGACGACGCGAGAAGCGCTTACTTCACCGCCGAGAAGCGGCTGTCGAACGAATTCGCCGGCACGATCGGCTGCGAGCCGGCGACCTGGGCGTCCTTTGCGGCGGGCGCCGGCGCGGCAGCGACTGCATCCGAGAGCGAGGGTTTCAGCGGCGGCTTGGCGGCGGCTTGCTTGGTATCGGCCGGCTTCGGCGCGGGGGCGGTCTTCGGCACCGCGGCCTCGTGCCGCTTGGCCTCGATGACCTTTGGCTTGGCCGGAACCGGCTGCGCCGTCGCGGTGGTGTCACCGCCCAAGCCCACCTTGCGGGCAAGGCTGGAGAAGAATCCCTCAGATTTGTCGCTCGGCGCCGCGGACGCCACCCGGGTCGTGGCGGCAGGTGCCGGAGCCGGCGTCATCGAGGCCGCCAAGGGCTGTTCCGGCGCGGTAACCGGCCCGCGCGGCGGATTGACGTGGGCGGGAATGGTGCCGGGCGCGCGGGAAAGGGCTGCCAGCGACAGGCCCTGGCCATCGCCGCCTTCCGACAGGCCGGTCGAGCCATCGGGCAGCTTGGCGGCGAATACCCGGTTCATGCCGCCGTCGATGCCGGGGTTGGCCCGGGCGACCGGTGTTCCCCGCGAAATCAGCTTGGCGATCTCGACCTGATCCTGCTGCTGCTTTTCGCGGACCGCGTCGGCGACTTCTTCCGGAATGGCATAGGCCGGGCATTTAGCCGACGCCTCGAATACCGGATCGCGCTTGGCATCCGGCGCCTTGGCGGCGTCGAACACGTACTTCTTCTCGCAGAACTCGACCTTCGGCTCCTGCCGCGTCACCTCGAAATGATCGTAGCCTTGCTTGATCATCTTCCAGAACGGCATGTTCGGGTTGTTGCGATGTTTCGCCATGTTGATCGGCGTCATCTTGAACGGATAGGCCTGCAGCTGGAACGCGCGCTGGCCGCCGAAGAAGGATTCCCGTCCCAGCGAATAGATTTCCGCGATCTGTTCGTCGGTCATGGCGTAGCAGCCGCGCGACGAGCAGTCGCCATGCACCATCAGCTGTGAGCCGGTGCGTCCCAGCGCCTTGTCGAAGGCGTTGGGGTAGCCGGTATTGAACGACAGATAGAAGGATGATTGCGGGTTCATCTGCGCCGGCGTGATGGAATAGAAGCCTTCCGGCGCCTGGCGGTCGCCTTCGCGGACCTTGGGTCCGAGATCGCCAGACCAGCGGCAGATCGGATAGGTTTTCAGGAGCGCAAAGCGGCCGGAACGATCCTGCTTCCAGACCTCGAGTTCGGCTTCCTGCTTGAATATCCGGACCAGCATCGGCGACTGCAGGTCCATGTCCTTCGCCGTCATCTCGGCGACCAGCTTGGGCGGGACCGGCTGATTGGCTTTGGCGTTATTCGCCAGCGAGATCTGGTCGCCGTTGCAGCCGGCCAGCAGCACGCCGGCCGCGAGCGCGGCTGACGTGACGAGCGCGCGAACCAGCGAGCGGTAAATCAATGCGGAGCTCCACACCCAACAGGCAATTTTCGCACCCCAATCATCGCGTCCATGCCTTGAAGCCATTGAGTAAAATTCTACCCTTTGGCCACCCTGCTCGCAAGCTGACGTGGGCGACCCGAAGAGCTCCCCGTCAGGCATGGTCAATAGAGGTTAAATATCGGTGTCTGGGCCTAATTGGGGCCAAAATGGCTGAATTTTGAAAAAGCCGGGGCGTTGACGATTGTGCCGCCGCATTCACTGGCATTTTACCCGCAAAATGAAGCTTTCAAGCCAGTTTTCGGCCGATATCGAGGAATTTCTGGCGCCGCTGCTTGCGGATCATGTCCGAGTCGAGATTGCGCAGGTCGTTCAAGGCCTGCTCGATGGCGTCGCCGGTGGTCGCGATCATGGCCGCGGAGTCGCGATGCGCGCCGCCGGCAGGCTCCTTCAGGATCGAATCGATCACGCCGAAGCGCAGCATGTCCTGCGCCGTGATCTTCATGCTGGTGGCGGCTTCCTGCGCCTTGGTGCCGTCGCGCCACAGGATCGAGGACGCAGCCTCCGGCGAGATCACGCTGTAGATCGCGTGTTCGAACATCAGCACCCGGCTCGCCGTCGTGATCGCGATGGCGCCGCCCGACATGCCTTCGCCGGTGATGATCGCCACATTGGGCACCCCCAACGACAGGCAGGCGTCGGTGGAGCGCGCGATCGCCTCGGCCTGGCCGCGCTCCTCGGCGCCGATGCCGGGGTAGGCGCCGGCGGAATCGACGATCGACAGTACGGGAATGCCGAATCGATCCGCCATCTCCATCAGCCGGACGGCCTTGCGATAGCCCTCGGGCCGCGCCATGCCGAAATTATGCTTGATGCGGGATTCGGTGGTGGCGCCCTTTTCCTGGCCGATCACGCAGATGCTTTCGCCGCGGAAGCGGCCGAACCCACCCATCAACGCCTCGTCCTCGCCGAACTTGCGGTCGCCGGCGAGCGGGGTGAATTCGGTAATCAGCGCATTGACGAAATCGGTGAAATGCGGACGCTGCGGATGCCGCGCCACCAGGGTCTTCTGCCATGGCGTCAGGTTGGCGTAGAGGTCGCTCAGCGCCTCGGCGGCCTTGTCTTCGATCCGCGCAATCTCATCGCCGATGTCGCTGCCGGTCGCCGCCAGTGCGCGCAGTTCATCGACCTTGGCTTCGAGTTCGGCGACGGGCTTTTCGAAATCGAGATAAGAGCGCATGTGATCCGGCATCAAATCAATATAGGGGCGAACGCGCCTGAGAGCGAAGCGGTTCCGGTTCGCGCGAATAACGCGTGCATATTCAATTGTTTAGCGTGCAATCCGAGACGGGGTCAGGCCTGCTCTGCCGATTGCGCGCCGAGGTGTCGCGGGCTTGAAAGCGCTGTTTCGGGGGAGAAGGCGCCGAAGTCAAGGCGGCAAAGTGCGACCTCACTTCTCCGCCAGCGGATGCAGGTCGCGCACCAGGCTCTTCAGCCGTTCCTCGACCACATGGGTGTAGATCTGCGTGGTCGAGATGTCGGTATGGCCGAGCAGCGTCTGCACGATGCGCAGGTCGGCGCCGTTGTGCAGCAAATGACTCGCGAAGGCGTGACGCAGCACATGCGGGCTGACCAGCCGCGGTGCCAGCCCGGCCGATGCCGCAAGCTCCTTCAGGTCGCGGGCGAAGTGCTGCCGCGTCAGATGTCCGCTCTCGCCGAACGAGGGAAACAGCCATTTCGAGGCTGCCGCGTTTTTCTTTTTCTCGCCCTTCAGCGCTTCCATCGCCTTGAGGTAGTCGGCCATCGCCTGCCGCGAAGCCTCGTTCAGCGGCACCAGCCGTTCCTTGTCGCCCTTGCCGCGCACCACGATCATGCGGGCGTCGCGGCGCGACGCCGACAGCGGCAGCGACACCAGCTCCGATACCCGCAAGCCGGTGGCGTAGAGCACCTCCAGCAGGCAATACAGGCGCATCGCGCGAAGCCGCTGCAGCGCAGAGGCTTCCGGGGCTTCCGTCAGCGATTTGGCCTGCACCAGCAGACGGTCGACGTCGGATATCGACAGCACCTTCGGCAGGCCGCGGCCGCGCTTCGGGCCGGCCAGAATGGCAGCGGGATCGTCGCTGCGAACCCGCTCGTTGAGCAGAAAGCGGAACAGATGCCGTAGCGCCGACAGCCGCCGCGCCACGCTCGACGATTTGAAGCCACGGGCGTCAAGGTCGGCGAGATAGTCCCGCAGCATTTGGGTTTCGACCGACGCAAACCCCTTTCCGCTGCCGACCAGGAATCCCGAGAAATCCGTCAGGTCGCGGCGATAGGCGTCGAGCGTGTTGACGCCAGCGCCCTGTTCCGCGGCCAGCATGTCGAGGAACAGGCTGATGAGTTTGGCATCGGAGGTCTTGCTGGAACGCATCCGCAAACTCTATAGCGATTTCGAGCGACGTGGGCACCGGTTCGCGTAAAGAAACGCGCCAAGACAAAAGTCTAGTGCCCGTTCCGATTCAATCAGAACCGAAAAGGCCCTGGCACCTATTTCTTGAGGAACCTGTCAGCGGGGATGGTAACGGTCATTTCCCGTGGCTTCGGGTTGACGAAATTCGCCAGCGCGAAGAGCACGCCATAGACGATCCCGCCGATGATGGCGACGACCGTCAGGAAGCGGAACAGGCTGGGCATCAGCAAGCCTCAGGCGACGAATTAACCATTGAAATCATCGGGGGCCAGACTACCAACATGTTCGCCCCTTCGTTGCAAGTCTCACCAGTGCGGGGGATTTGACATTCGCTCAGTGTTTCCGCGAGTTCTCGTAGCGAATGTCAAATCCCAAAACCGCACTGGAATCATATTCTTCTAGTGTCCATCGATCCTAACATTCGCAACAGAGGTCGCTGGAACGGGATGCGAATGTTAGGACCGGGACACTAGCAACGGTATCGGCGGGGGTAGTATAGGTGGCGCGGAACGCCGCCTTATCCTGCGGCGAAAGAGCCATTCGATGCCCGAGACAGCCACACCTTCCGGCGCCGGCACCTCCCAGGAGGCCGATATCATGTCGGCGCTGGGAACACGGTCGATCGTGCTGGTCGGCATGATGGGAGCCGGCAAATCCACCATCGGGCGGCGGCTGTCGGCGCGGCTGCATCTGCCGTTCCTCGACGCCGATACCGAGATCGAGGCAGCGGCCGGGATGTCGATACCGGACATTTTCGAAACCCACGGCGAGCCGCATTTCCGGGACGGCGAGGCGCGGGTGATCGCGCGGCTGCTCGACAGCGGTCCGGCCGTGATCGCCACCGGCGGCGGCGCGTTCATGCGCGAGGAGACCCGCAATCGGATCCGCGACAAGGCCGTTTCGATCTGGCTCAAGGCGGATGCCGACATCATCATGAAGCGGGTGAAGCGCCGCGCCGACCGCCCGCTGCTGAAAACCGCGGATCCGGCGGCGACCGTCGGACGGCTGATCGAAGAGCGCGAGCCGGTCTATCAGCATGCCGATCTGACGATCTGGTCGCGCGACGTGCCGCACGAAAAAATCGTCGACGAGTGTCTCGATGCCCTGCACGTCAGGCTGTGCGGCGACGGCACCCGGCAAGCACCGAACGCCTTGAGCGCCACACCATGACCGCGCCTTTGAAACATTCCGATTCCGTCACCGTCGACGTTGCGCTCGGCGAGCGCACCTATGACATCGTCATCGGCCGCGACGTGCTGCAATCGCTGGGCTCCCGCGTCGCCGCGCTGCGCCCCGGTGCGCGTACCGCTATCGTCACCGACCGCAATGTCGCAAAGCATTGGCTCGACAGGACCGCGGCCTCGCTGGCGCAGGCCGGCATTGCCACCTCGCACGTCATTGTCGAGGAAGGCGAGGGCTCGAAAACCTATGCCGGTCTCGAGAAGGTGAGCGAAGCGCTGATCGCGGCGAAGATCGAGCGCAACGATCTCGTGGTCGCGCTTGGCGGCGGCGTGGTCGGCGATCTCGCGGGCTTCGCAGCCGCGATCCTGCGCCGCGGCGTCGATTTCGTGCAGGTGCCGACCTCGCTCCTCGCGCAGGTCGATTCTTCCGTCGGCGGCAAGACCGGGATCAATTCGCCGCAGGGAAAAAATCTGCTCGGCGCGTTTCACCAGCCGGTGCTGGTGGTGGCGGACACCGCGGTGCTCGACACATTGTCGCCGCGCCAGTTCCGCGCCGGCTATGCCGAAGTCGCCAAATACGGCGTGCTCGGCGACGAAGCGTTCTTCTCCTGGCTCGAAGCCAACCACGCCGATATTTTCTCGGGCGGTGCGGCGCGCGAGCACGCGATCGCCACCTCCTGCCGCGCCAAGGCCGCCATCGTGGCGCGCGACGAACGCGAAACCGGCGAGCGGGCGCTGCTCAATCTCGGTCATACTTTCGGTCACGCGCTGGAAGCCGCCACCGGCTTTTCCGACCGGCTGTTTCATGGCGAGGGCGTCGCCGTCGGCATGGTGCTGGCGGCGGAATTTTCCGCGCAGCTCGGGATGATCCCGGAAACCGCGGCGACGCGGGTCGAACGTCACCTTGCCGAGGTCGGCCTGCCGACCCGTCTGCAGGACATCGCCGGATTTGCCCAGGAGGGGCTCGCCGACGCCGACGCGCTGATGGCGCTGATGGCGCAGGACAAGAAGGTCAAGCGCGGCCGGCTCACCTTCATCCTGCTCGAGGCCGTTGGTCGCGCCGTGATTGCCAACGACGTCGAGCCTGCGCTGGTTCGCGAATTTCTGAAGGCGAAGCTGTCGCCCAAGACCTGAATCAAGACCTAAATCAAGATTTGGAGCATGATCCGCAAAGTGGAAATCGCCTTTTCCGGAAGATCATGCTCCACCATGGATGAACTGACCGTCACGTCTCGTACCGGCTCGCCAGAGGCGTTCCGCGCAGCGCGAAGCTCCAGCATGGCAATTGGCATCTGGCCCGGGATTCAGCGCGACCGACCACAGAGTTCGGCTATCGTGGGAACGCAATGACCGAGACGATCTTCAATCTGCTGATTGCCGTCTTCCTCCTCGCGGCCAACGCATTCTACGTGGCCGCGGAGTTCGCGCTGGTCAAGAGCAGGGGCTTTCGCATCAACGCGATGGCGGAGCAGAATCGGTTCGGCGCGCGCCTGCTGCAGCAGATGCTCGGGAACATTGAAGCCTATCTGGCATGTTGCCAGCTCGGCATCACCATGGCCTCGCTCGGCCTCGGCTGGGTAGGCGAACCGACAGTTTCGGCGCTGCTGGAGCCGGTTCTGACCCGGGCCGGGATGTCCGATTCGACCCTGCATTTCACATCGTTCATGGTCGGCTTCCTTGTGTTCTCCTCCCTGCACATTGTCATCGGCGAACAAGTGCCGAAGACCCTGGCAATTCGGGAACCGGTGCCGGTCTCGCAATGGATCGCATATCCTCTCTATGTCTCCTTCCTGCTGTTTTACCCGTTGAACTGGATGCTCAATTCAGTGTCCCGCTCCATCCTTCGGCTATTGGGCGTCAGGGAGGACTCGCGGCAGGAAATCCTGACCGATGTCGAGATCAGGGGGCTGGTGGAGATGTCGGCCGAGCATGGCGAGATGGAAGAGGGCGAGGCGGAGTATATCCAGAACGTTTTCCGCTTTGGCGAGTTGCAGGTTTCCGACGTGATGGTTCATCGCACCGAGATGGTGATGCTCAACGCCGATCTTCCGGCCGATGAACTGGTGCGCGAGGTGCTGGCCACGGAATACACGAGGATACCGCTGTGGCGCGACAAGCCGGAAAATATCATCGGCGTGCTGCACGCCAAGGATCTGCTGCGGGCGATTCGCTCCGCCGACGGCGATACATCCAAGATCGATGTCGCGGCCATCGCGCTGCCGCCGTGGTTCGTGCCGGAGATGCGCCCGGTATCCGATCAGCTCAAGGCCTTCCGCCGCCGCAAGACCCACTTCGCGCTGGTGGTCGACGAGTACGGCGAAGTCGAGGGCATGGTGACGCTGGAGGACATCCTGGAAGAGATCGTCGGCGACATTTCCGACGAGCATGACGTGGTGGTGACCGGCGTCCGTGCCCAGCCCGACGGCTCGGTGGTGGTCGACGGCTCGGTGCCGATCCGCGATCTCAACCGCGCCATGAACTGGCACCTGCCCGATGAAGAGGCGACCACGATCGCGGGTCTCGTGATCCACGAGGCGCGCTCGATCCCGGAACGCGGCCAGAGCTTCACGTTCCACGGGTTCCGTTTCCGCGTGCTGCGCCGTGAGCGCAACCGCATCACGGCAATTCGGATCGTGCCGGTGCCGCGCGAGGCCGAAGTCGAGGAGAAGAAGCCGAAACGGGCGGGGACGTCGTTCTAGCCTTGGGCGGCTTCCCCCGGCGCCTCTGCCCTGATCGCCAGCGCGTGCACGGAGCCCGCGAGTTCCCCGGCCAGCGCCGCATTAATCATGCGGTGGCGTTCGATCCGGCTCTTCCCTTCGAAGGCCGGCGACACAATATAGACCCTGAAATGCGTCTCGCCGCCCGGCCTGTGGCCGGCGTGGCCCTCATGCAGATGTGATTCGTCCGCGACGTCGAGGCTTTCCGGCGCGAAAGCTTCACGCAACTTCTTTGTGATAGCGTCTTTGGTGCTCATGGCGGCGGCAATACGCACCTAACCCGCCAGTCGTCAATGGCGGATCGAGAGCGAGGGTTTCGCAATGTCAAGACTTGAAGCTTTTTGCATTGCGTTGTCATAGTCGGCCATGGCGATTGATTCATCAAAATTCTTCGACTCCATTCGCATCAAGCCCAACAAGCTGAGCGCGAAGCAGCAGGCGGCTGCCCGTGAGGCTTCCGCCGTGTGCGAATGGCCGGACTGCAAGAACAAGGGGCCGCACCGCGCGCCCAAGGGCCGGGCCAACGACAAGGAGTACTGGCACTTCTGTCTCAACCACGTCCGCGAATACAACCAGTCCTACAACTTCTTCCAGGGTATGAATCCGGATGCGGTTGCGCGCTACCAGAAGGATGCGCTGACCGGTCATCGTCCGACCTGGAAGATGGGCGCCAACACCAGCGCCAAGAAGGGCAAGGGCAGCGCCGAGGCCGGCCTCGAAGGCGCGTCCGATCCGTTCAGCATGTTCAGCGAGCTCAACGGCCGCGGCCGCTGGCGGCCGGGCCCCGGCGGCGCCGCAGGCGAGGCCAAGGTCGAGACCCGGAAAATTTTCAACGCCGAGCGCAAGGCGCTGCAGGTGATGGGGCTCGGCGCCGATGCGACGCTGGAAACCGTCAAGGCGAAATACAAGGCGCTGGTGAAGCAGCACCATCCCGACGCCAATGGCGGCGACCGCTCGACCGAGGATCGCCTGATCGAAATCATCAAGGCGTATAATTATCTCAAGACGGTGGTGCGCGGCGCGAGCTGACGCCGCAATTCCTCATCCTGAGGGCGTCCGTAAGGCCGCGTCTCGAGACGCGCTCCTCACCACGAGGAGGAGCGACGTCGTCAAAGTTGCATCAATCCGGCATCGGGCCGATATAGGCCGAACTCGGCCGTATCAGCCGACCCGCCCTCTGTTGCTCTCGCGCATGCGCCGTCCATCCCGCGGCGCGCGCTACCGCAAAGACCGGCGTAAAAGCTTGCCGGGGAATCGACAGTGCGTCGAGCAGGATCGCGGTGAAGAACTCCACATTGGTGTCGAGCGGCCGGTCCGGATTTTTCCGGCGCAACGCCGCGCGGATATAGGCCTCGACTTCGCCCGCGAACGGCAGGTCGGCGCCGCCACCGGCGAGCCGCTCGATCGCGCCCTTCAGCACGTCTGCGCGCGGATCGCGCACGCGATAGATGCGGTGACCGAACCCCATCAGCCGTTCGCCGCGTGCGAGCGCGTCGTCGACCCACGGCTTGATGCGCTCGCTGCTGCCGATGGCATCCAGCATTTCCAGCACCGGCTCCGGTGCGCCGCCGTGAAGCGGGCCCGTCAGCGCGCAATATCCCGCCGTCACGGCCGCGAACAAGTCGGCCTGCGTCGAGGCCACGACGCGTGTCGTGAAGGTCGAGGCATTCATGCCATGATCGCACACCGTGACGAAATAGGCGTCGAGCGCCGCCGCCTCGCGCGCGTCGGGCTTGCGGTTGAGCATCATCGACAGCGTGTCGGCGGCATGGCTGGCGTCCGGATCGGGCGCGACAGGGTCGCAACCCTTCGCGCGCTGCACCAGCGCGCCGGCGATCACCGGAAACGCGCCGACGATCGTCGCCTCATTCGGCAATCCGTTTTCGGCGCGCAATCCGGCGATGGCGGCGCGGAAACCATCGACGATCGACAGGCCGCGCGTGATCCCGAGCAAGTCCGGAAGCCTGGCAAAGGCGCGTTGGCGGGCCGCGCCCAAAGCGGCGCGCACCGTCGCCTCGCTGACCGGCTGGCCGGTTCCACCGCTCCACAGCCGTGCGGTCACACCCTCGAACCCGGTTTTGCGCACGAGGTCGCCGACGTGTTCGCCGGCAATGATCAGTTCGCCGCGCTCGCCATCGACATGGCTGAGCACGGTTTCGGCGGCGGGAATACCGTCCAGCCCGATCGGGGTCTTGGAAAGCTGGATGTTCATGGGCCGATCTCCTTGGTCTGAGGCTTCAAGCTCGGCCCTCTCGACAGATTGATCAATCTTGATTATGTAAATCAATATGAAAAAATCGACGGCGCTTTACCTCTCGGCCCGCGAGGCGGCGGCTGAACTCGCGATCTCGCCGGCCACGCTCTACGCCTATGTCAGCCGCGGCCTGATCCGCTCCGAGCCTTCGTCGGATTCGCGCAGCCACCGCTACCGGGCGGAGGATATTCGCGGCCTCAAGGAGCGCCGGACACCGTCGCCGGAGCCGCGCGGCCTCAGGAATTTCGACGCCGATTTGCCGGTGATGGATTCGTCGATTGCGACCATTACCGAGGACGGCCCGATCTACCGCGGGGTGAACTGCATCGACCTTGCGGAAAAGGATACGCTCGAGCACGCCGCGACGCTGCTATGGGATGTGACCGGCGTCGATCCCTTCGCTTCGGACAATTGTACGCACGTATCGGCCGAAATGCGTGCCATCGCCGATGCCGCGCGGCACGCCGCGCCGATCGATCGAACGGTCGCAGTGCTGGCGCTGGCGGCAAGCGCCGACCCCAGGGCTTTCACCCGCGCCGCCGACGGGCGCGCCATGGTTGGCGGCCGCATCCTGCGGCTGGTGATCGCGACCATGTTGAGCGGGATGTCCTCGGCGAAGCCGCTTCATCTTCAGATCGCCAAAGCGTGGGCGCCGGATCAGAAACACGCCCCCGATCTGATCCGCCGTGCGCTGGTGCTGCTCGCCGAACATGAGCTGAATGCCTCGGCCTTTACCGTGCGATGCGCGGCATCCACCGGCTTGAACCTTTACGACGCCGTCATCGCCGGCCTGGTGGCGCTGAAGGGCCCGAAACATGGCGGTGCGGGAGTTCGGGCGGCGCAATTTCTGAAGATGCTGGTCGATCGCGATGTCGCGCCCATTATCCGCGAGCGCGTCGCGCTCGGCGAGCGCTTCGCCGGCTTCGGTCATGGGGTCTACAAGCTCGGCGATCCGCGCGCGCATGCGTTGCTGGAAGCCCTGCACCGCGCGGGCGCGGCGGAAAAGCTCACCCGGGAAATTCCGGATCGCATCGCCGAAGCCACCGGCGAATTCGTCAATATCGACTACGCGCTCGCGGTGCTGATGCATACGCTGGGGCTGCCGCCCGGCAACGAACTGGTGCTGTTTGCGATGGCGCGCACCGTCGGCTGGATTGCGCATGCGAGCGAACAATTGCAGCATGGCGGGCTGATCCGCCCGCGTGCGCGTTACATCGGTCCGGCGCCGGGCCGCAGCCCGGCCTCCACCAGGTCGTGAAGGACGGAGCCGGCTGAAGTCTCACCGAAAATCGCTTCGAATTTTTTCTGCGGTCGGTTCGATCATGGTCTGGGCCTTTCTGCGGCGGATGAACCAGGCGGTCAGCGCGACGACGAGGGCGCCACCGACGACCGTCAGCATCCAGTAATGCTTGCCGACCCCGGTATGGTGCGGAATTCCGGCATAGTGGTGCAGCACCGATATCGCCAGCACGCCCGGCAGCACATGGGCGGCGCCCCATAGCAGGATCGCCGGGACGTTGACGGCGTAAAAGCGCAGCGGCGCCATGTCGAGCGCGCCGGCCGTGATCGGCACGAAGGCGCGTATCGGCGGCACGAAGCGGGCGAAGAACACCGCAAGCAACCCCCAGCGATGAAAGAACGCTTCGCTCTGCGCGATCAGGCGCGGATAGTTCGACAGCGGCCAGGAACTCAGGATTTCGCGCTGGGCGCGATGACCGATGAGGAACGCCGAGCCGTCGCCGAGCAGGGCGCCGGCGATCGCGGCGGCCAGCACCGGCGCAAGTTGCAACTCGCCGCCGGGCACCAGCGCACTCAGCGCCAGGATGATGGTCGAGCCCGGAATCACCGCTCCTGCCACCGGTACCGCCTCCAGCAGGGCGGCGAGGAACAGCGTGAGATAGCCTAGCCACGCATGCGCCGAGACGAACGCAATCAATGGATCGAGGAAGGTGGCCACAAAAATCCTGTACGGGCGGCGCGGTCCGGGTCGGCCGCAGCCCCAGCATAACTCACGGGAACGCTGGAAAGTGCCGTCAAATGTCGCGGTTTCCGCCCGGCCGGCCAATCGGCGGCAGAAAGTACGGCATGATTCGCAGGGCAGCCTTTCAAAAACCGGGGTCAGTGCCTATCTTGATGATAACACAATGGAACTTTGATCGAGCCGCGGGCTTCTGCCGGCCGTTGCTCTCTGATAGGTTCCGCGGAGCCCCCATCCGCAGCCATAAAGCAAATCTGGTTTCGGGAGCGTCCGAGACCTCGGAGGATTGATGACGACCGCCGCCATGACCAAAGTGCACGAGCCCGCCGGTATGCCCGACATGAAGGTGTCGGTCCGGCAGGTGTTCGGTATCGACAGCGACCTCGAGGTGCCTGCTTATTCCGAGGTCGATCCGCACGTGCCGGACGTCGATTCGGATTACCGCTTCGACCGCGCCACCACGCTCGCCATTCTCGCCGGCTTCGCCAAGAACCGCCGCGTCATGGTCACCGGCTATCACGGCACCGGCAAGTCGACCCATATCGAGCAGGTCGCGGCACGGCTGAACTGGCCGTGCGTGCGCGTCAATCTCGACAGCCACATCAGCCGTATCGATCTGGTCGGCAAGGATTCGATCGTCGTGCGCGACGGCAAGCAGGTCACCGAATTCCGCGACGGAATTCTGCCCTGGGCGCTGCAGCACAATATCGCGCTGGTGTTCGACGAATACGACGCCGGCCGTCCCGACGTGATGTTCGTGATCCAGCGCGTGCTGGAAGTTTCCGGCCGCCTGACGCTGCTCGACCAGAACAAGGTGATCAAGCCGCATCCGGCGTTCCGGCTGTTCTCGACGGCCAACACGGTCGGCCTCGGCGATACCTCCGGCCTCTATCACGGCACTCAGCAGATCAACCAGGGCCAGATGGACCGCTGGTCGATCGTCACCACGCTGAACTATCTGGCGCATGACGAGGAAGTCGAGATCGTGCTCGCCAAGGCGCATCACTACCGCAACCCGGAAGGCCGCGACATCGTCAACAAGATGGTGCGGCTTGCCGACCTCACCCGCAACGCCTTCGCCAATGGCGATCTGTCGACGGTGATGAGCCCGCGCACGGTGATCACCTGGGCGGAGAACGCCGAGATTTTCGGCGACATCGGCTTTGCGTTCCGCGTCACCTTCCTCAACAAGTGCGACGAACTGGAGCGGCCGCTGGTCGCTGAATTCTATCAGCGCTGCTTCAATGCGGAGCTGGCGGAATCCGCGGTGAACGTGGCGCTTTCGTAGTTGTCGTCCCGGCGGACGCCGGGACCCATACTCCGTGAAGTCTCGGTAGAGTGACGGTGCTGGATATCGGGCGAACAATTACCGCCGGTGGTTATGGGTCCCTGCTTTCGCAGGGACGACAGGCGACGGGACAAGAATGACAACGTCCAACCAGAAATTCCGAACCGGATCGAAGGAAGCGCCGACCGAGCCGTTCAAGCGCGCGGTGACGTCCTGTCTGCGCGCGATCGCGAAGGCCCCGGAGCTGGAAGTGACGTTCGCCGCCGAGCGTCCGGGCCTCGCGCCCGGCAAGGCCCGGCTGCCCGAGCCGGCGCGCAAGATGACAAAACGCGACGCCGCCATCGTCCGCGGCCACG
>JBAQER010000344.1:0-3295 GCA_049286845.1 Bradyrhizobium sp. | reverse complement strand
AGCGCCACAATCCTCGATCGGGTGGTGTCCCATGTCACGGTTACTGACCCGCGACATTCCTTGTTTGGCAGCAAGCTTGCGGTGCTGCCGGAGCGCTCGGGACGAGGTCCCGCCTACGTCGTAGTGGAGCTTTCCGACGGACGAAGACGCTCGATCCGGGTGTCGTCGACTGATCTTGGCGAGCCCCCCATCACAGCCAACGCAAAGGGGTCTGTGGTGCCCCGAATTAGCGTGCGCACGCTGATCCCATTGACGCGGCATTTGAACGCGAGGCTGGCTCTCCTCGCTGAGGAGGTGATTCGCGATGGCCCTACACACCCTTCCAGAACGCGTTGCGTCTTCGCCACTCCCGCGCCAGGCGTGCCAGCCTCGCCGGTTGGCAAGAAGTCCTCCGTCCCCGTGGTCGAAGTTGCCGGCCGAGACGCAAAAGCAGGTAGCTCGGGCAGTGGCCGTGTTGATACGACGAATGCAAGCCGGCGCACCCGGAAGGGAGACCACCCATGTTGATGGTCTCGAACGTCGCTGACGAACGCCTTACGACGACGCATCGCGCAAAGTTGGCGTACATTTACGTGCGACAGTCATCCGTTCACCAGGTGCGGCAGCATCAGGAGAGTACGGAGCTGCAATATCGTCTTGTCGATCGCGCTGTCCGGCTGGGATGGCCTCACGAGCGGGTACAGGTAATCGATGAGGATCTCGGCAAGTCAGGCGCAGGCGGCGTCGAGCGCCAAGGCTTCCAGAAGCTGATTGCCGAGATTGGCCTCGGAAATGCAGGGCTCGTGATCAGCCTCGACGCATCACGTCTGGCCCGCAATAATCGGGACTGGCACCAACTGCTCGAGCTTTGCTCGGTGTTCGGCGTGCTCATCGCAGATGGCGAACGTCTCTACGATCCACGCGCCTATCACGATCGTCTGTTGCTGGGCTTATCCGGCATCATGAGCGAGGCCGAGCTCCACCAGATACAGATTCGCCTCCATCAAGGCGAGCGTCAAAAAGCAGCACGAGGCGAACTCCGTCTGCCGTTACCGGCGGGGCTCGCCCTTGACCGAGCAGGCAGCATCGTCCTCAATCCCGACGAGGAGGTACAGGCCCGTCTGGAGCTTGTCTTCACCAAGTTCCGGGAGCTGCAGAGTGCGCGCGCTGTCATGCGATACTTTCGCGCGGCTGGATTGAAGTTGCCGGTTCGACCCGTGCTCGGACCGTCCCCGCATGAGGTCGCCTGGCGGGAGGCCGACAGTGCGCGGGTAAGAAGCATCCTTCAGAATCCGGCCTATGCCGGCGCTTATGTGTACGGCCGTCGGCAAAGGGATCCGAGCCGATGCCGACCCGGATCGCTTCGGGGAACTGTCAAGATACCAATCGCGGACTGGGCGGTTTGCCTTCAGGCCGCCCACCCTGGTTACATCAGCTGGGAGGAGTTTATGGCCAACCAGCGGCGGCTGGCAGACAACACGAACCGCTACGAGGCAGGACACACTGGCGCGCCGCGCAGGGGCGCGGCCCTACTGCAGGGCATCGCTATTTGCGGGCGCTGCGGGCGTCGCATGAGCTTGCGGTACACGGGGCCGAATGGCGATTATCCGGTCTACTGCTGCCGAGCCGACAAGAGCCAGCGAGGCGGCGCCCTGTGCCAAGAGGTCCGCGCCCTGGCGGTGGATGAACTGGTCGAGGGGGGTGCTCCTTGAGTCCCTTGCACCCGATCGAATTGCGATCGCACTCGCGGCAGTCGGGGAGCTGGAGGAAGAGAGCCGGCAACTCGATCGGCAATGGACGCTCCGACGAGAGCGCGCCCGATACGAGGCCGAACGGGCACGGCGCCAGTATGACGCCGTCGAGCCTGAGAACCGTCTGGTAGCGCGCTCGCTCGAGCGCGCATGGGAAGAGAAGCTGCGCGTCGTCGAAGTGATTGAGCAGGAGCATGCACGGTCGCGACCGGGAGAACCCCTCGCCATCAGCGGCACGGATCGTGCGGGGCTGCAAGCGCTGGGCCAGAATCTGCCGCAAATCTGGCACGCCCCCACCACTTCGGCGGCTGAGCGGAAGCGCATTTTGCGCTTCATCATCCGATGAAGTCGTGCTCGACCAAAAACGATCACACGGCGCGGTATGGCTCAAAATCATCTGGCAGACCGAAGCGACCCGCGAGCATCATCTGCAGCGGCGCGTTCACACCTACGGCGACTACATCGACATCGACCGACTGCGACAACGGATCACGGAACTCAACGCCGCCGGCAAGATGGACAAGGAAATAGCCGCGATACTGAACCAGGAAGGCTTCGTTGCAGCCCGCGGCTGTTCCTTCAAGGGCGAGAACGTCTGGTTACTGCGGTCCCGCTGGCACGTCCCGACCGTGAAGATCAATGGCGTCGACGCCAATCCGATGTGCTGGCCCGACGGCAGCTTCTCGGTCCAGGGGGCGGCGGCGGAGCTCGGCATCACGCCACAAACCGTGTTCGACTATCTTGCGCGTGGGCTGTTGACTGGCCACCAGCTGGCAAAGGGGCAGCCTTGGCAAATCAACCTGTCTGACGAGCAGATCAAGCAATTGCGTGCTCGTCTGCGACACACCAAACGTTCAAGGAAGGAGGCATCATGAAAGCTTCGACTCGCCGATGACCTCGTGCCAAGCATCGACCGGCAACTGGCTGGTGATCAGTGTCGAACCGGCGCCATAACGGTCCTCGACGATCTCCATGAGGTCGCGCCGCTGGTTGGCCGAGAGCCGGTCTGGGCCCCAGTCATCGAGGATCAGCAGATCGGCCTTGGTAAGCGTGCGGAACAGACGCGCGAAGCGGCCGTCTCCGTGAGCCAGTTCGAGATCGGCAAAGAGGCGCGGCACACGTGCGTAATGCACCGTATAGCCATCACGGCAGGCTCTCTGCGCCAGCGCGCAGCTGAGCCACGACTTGCCGACGCCACACGGTCCCGTGATCAGCAGATTGCGATGTTCGGCAATCCAGCGGCCGGCGGCCAGTTGCTGGAACAGCGCCTTGTCGAGCCGTCGGGCGGCACGATAGTCGACGTCCTCGATCGACGCCTGGCCGTGGCGCAGCTTCGCATTGCGCAGCCGGCTTTTGAACCGCTGCGTGCCGCGATGCGCCGCCTCGCGATCGAGCAGCAGCGCCAGCCATTCGGCAGGCGCGAGATCCCGGGCAGCGTCCTGCGACTGCAGTTCAACAAAGGCCTCGGCCATGCCGTCGAGCCTCAGGGCTCGCAGCTGGTCGATGGTTGGATGGGTCAGCATTGCGTGTTTTCTCCTCAGTGGAAGTAGCGGGGGCCACGGATG
>JBAQER010000343.1:0-1560 GCA_049286845.1 Bradyrhizobium sp. | reverse complement strand
ACTCGGCGCCGCGGTAGAGTTCGGCGTGGCCCTTTTGCCGCCCGAACCCTTTGGCCTCGGTAACGGTGATGCCCTGCAGTCCGACTTCCTGAAGCGCCTCTTTCACCTCGTCGAGCTTGAACGGCTTGATGATGGCTTCTATTTTTTTCACTGAACGCCTCCCGGGCACTTCCATATTTCAGACTGCGGTTGGTTTCCACCTGACGCACGCTGCGCAAGTGATCGATCGTTTGTCCCGGACCCTCGTGCGACGATGTCCCGCCGGCCCGGCGAGCGGGCATACTCATACAATTGGCGGTCAACACGATGGTCCAGAGTCAGCTTCCTCAAAAGCAGGGTCTATGCCAAGTTGTTAAGGTGCCTGATTTCGAAATGTTATCAGACTTTTAACGGGCATTGACCAGTGGTTGGAGTGACTGGCTCATGATACCGAAGCACACAAAATAGGCAAACAGGTCAATCGATATGCAGTCATCGAAAATCTGGGATGTGTAAGAGACCGGAAATGCCTCAGGATGAGGCGAGTGGATCGGGAATTCGGCATGGAAGTTCTCACGACTGCTGAGATGGAGCGCGCTGACCGCCTGACCATCGCGGCGGGCACCCCCGGATTCGCGCTGATGCTCAGCGCCGGCCAGGCTGTCGCGGAGGCTGCGATGGACCTGGTGGAGGAGGGACCCATCCTGGTGGTCGCCGGCAGCGGCAACAATGGCGGCGACGGCTTCGTGGCGGCGGCCGAGCTCGCCGCACGCGGCCGTGAAGTCTCGGTCATCCTGTTGTGCGAGCGGGACAGCTTGCAGGGCGATGCGGCTTCCGCTGCGAAGGGGTGGAAATATCCGGTGCTGCCGTTCAATCCGCAGGCGATCGGCAGGCCCGCGCTGATCATCGATGCGCTGTTCGGCGCCGGCCTCAACCGGCCGGTGGAGGGCGACCCCTCCGACATGATCGAGGCCATCAACGCCAACGGCGCACCTGTTCTCAGCGTCGATCTGCCGAGCGGCATCAACGGCACCACCGGCGCCGTCATGGGCGCTGCGATCCGTGCCACCGAAACGGTGACGTTCTTCCGGAAGAAGCCGGCGCACCTGCTGCTTCCGGGCAGGATGCATTGCGGCCGCCGGGTGCGCGTTGCCGATATCGGCATCGATGCGAGCGTGCTCGCGGAAATCCAGCCGCAGACATTCGAGAACGTTCCTTCCGTCTGGCAACAGTCGTTTCCGGTACCGCGGATCGACGGCCATAAATACGCCCGCGGCCATGCGGTCATCGTCTCCGGCGATATCGCCGCGACCGGTGCCGCGCGGCTGGCGGCGCGGGGAGCCTTGCGGGCCGGTGCCGGGCTGGTGACGCTGGCATCGCCCCGCGACGCGCTGGCCGTCAACGCCACGGCGCTGACCGCCGTGATGGTTCGCGCCATCGACACCGTGATCGAGTTTGGCGAGCTGTTGGCCGACAAGCGCCTCAACTCCTTCGTGATCGGCCCGGGCGCCGGCCTCGGCGACCGAACCCGCGATCTGGTCCTCACGGCGCTGTCGGCGAAGCGCGGCCTAGTGCTTGATG
>JBAQER010000342.1:0-1560 GCA_049286845.1 Bradyrhizobium sp. | reverse complement strand
TATGCGTTGATGAGCCTCTTCGTCGACCGCTGGGCCGCGCCTTATCTCCCAGCGCAGATGGTCACAACCGTGCTGGCGATGTTCGTGACCTTTGCGCTCAACCGGCGATGGACATTTGGGTGAAGCGCTTTCTGGCCGTCATGGCCGGGCCCGGCTCACGGCTGTCCGGCTCATTTATTGCTTGAATATGTGCATGGCGTTGATTCTATTTGTTCCCAGAGGGTTACGAATCATCTGGACACGGAATCGGAACAACGCCATGCGCCACAAGAATATCGTTTTCCACGATCTGCTCAAACTGGTTCCCTGGAGCGTCTTCGACAAGCTTGTGAAAGAGCATGGGAGCGACGAACTCGTGCGCGGGTTCGACACGCGCCGTCAGCTCATCGCACTGCTTTATGGGCAGTTTTCCGGCGCGGAGTCGTTGCGGGCGATCGAAACGGCGATGGCGAGCCATGCGACGCGGCTCTATCACGTCGGCGGCAAGATCGCCCGCCGCTCGACTTTCGCCGACGCCAATCGCAGCCGGTCTCCCGAAGTGTTTTCCGGGCTTTTCGAGCACATGCTGGGCACGGCGACCTTGGCCAACCGCAAGATGCGTCAAGAGATGAAGGAGGTCGTGCGGCTTATCGACTCGACCAGCCTGCATCTGGCCGGCGTCGGCGCGCAATGGTCGCGATTTTCCGCCGATGTGTGCGGCGCCAAGGCGCATGTCGTCTACGATCCCGATCTCGCCCGCCCGGTTTATCACTCGGTCACGGCGGCCAATGTCAACGACATCACGGCGGCCAAGGAGATGCCGATCGAGGCCGGCGCGACCTATGTGTTCGATCTCGGCTATTACGATTACGGTTGGTGGGCGCGTCTCGATGCGGCGGATTGCCGGATCGTCACGCGGTTCAAAACCAATACGCCGCTGCTCGACGCGAAGGACATGCGCTTGCCGGCGGGTTCGCGCGCGCTGAGCGATCGGATCGGCTTTTTACCGGGCCGGCAGGCGAAGAACCGCAAGAATCCGATGCGGGCCGCCGTGCGCGAAGTCGTCGTTATGACCGACACGGGAAAGCGACTGCGCATCTTGAGCAACGATCTGGACGCGCCGGCGGACGACATCGCCGATCTCTACAAGCGACGCTGGCAAATCGAATTGTTCTTTCGCCTGATGAAGCAGACGCTGAGGATACGCTCCTTCATCGGACGCTCGCAAAACGCGGTTCGCATACAGATCGCGGCGGCCTTGATCGCGCATCTGCTCTTGCGGCTCCTGCAAAATATCGCCAAGTCAAACCACGGGTTCCTCGAACTTGCTCGACTCGTGCGAACCAACCTGATGCACCGCAAATCCTTCCTGAGCCTGAAGGAAATACAGCACACACAACCGCGCGATCACAGACAACACGAGTTCGACTGGCGCTATGCTTGAACCGGACAGCCGTGGGACAAGCCCGGCCATGACGCGCGAAATGTCAAAGCTCCGCGCTGTTTGACGCCGATTCCAGCGCCTCGGCTGCCCTTCGCAGATCGCGCCACGCCGCGGGTTTCAGCGCCGCGCTTTTCAGC
>JBAQER010000341.1:0-4417 GCA_049286845.1 Bradyrhizobium sp. | reverse complement strand
GGTCAAGCCCGGCCATGACGATGTTGGCATTGCTCCGACGCTGCCGCGTCCAGCGCATCCCGCCCCTACGTTCATGACGATGGCCAACGCCCCTCATCGGGCCGGGATGGCGAGAGATATAGTTTTGATTTGCCCGACGGGTTAAGCGGGAACAGGGCTGGACACGCAATACGAAAAACGACCCGACGGGCAAATCAGTTTGTGGCTCGACGGGTTCTTGACCACGTTGTCGGAGTTCGGCTTTTTCGCGCCTTCAGGCAACGATGTCCGAAGCCGAGCAAGTTCAATTCTCGTTGCGCGTGATCAGCCAAGCGACTGGCCGCCATCGACCGTCAGGGTTTGTCCGGTAATCCACGACGCCTGATCACTGCAGAGAAACAGTGCCGCGTTCGCAACCTCTTCCGGCCTGCCCATGCGGCCCCACGGAATGGACTTGAAGACCGCATTGTACAGCTGCGGATTCGACGTCTTGTTCGTCTCCCACAGGCCACCGGGAAATTCGATCGAACCTGGCGCAATCGCGTTCACGCGAATTTTCTTCGGCGCCAGCATCAATCCCTGCGATAGCGTGTAATTGATGACGGCGGCCTTGACCGCCGCGTACGAGGCTGACCTGGCGCTCGCGCCAAGCCCGGAGATCGAGGAGATATTGAGGATCGCGCCACCGCCGCTGCGCTCGATATGTGGGATCGCCGCGTTCGACGCGCGGACCGTTGCCATCACATCGATATCAAGCCCCTTCCTCCAGCCATCCTCCGTGTCGCCGCCGCCGAAGCCGGAAGCGTTGTTGACGAGGATATCGATGCCGCCGAGCGACGCCGCTGCGGCGGCGACATAGACCGCGATGGCTTCCTTGTCCGCGAGATCACATGGAACGGCATGGACCTTTGCACCAAGCGCCCTGATATCGCCCGCGGTTGCATCGAGTCCGGCTTGCCCTCGTGCGCAGATCGACACCGAGGCTCCGGCGCCTGCGAAGCCCAACGCAATCGATCTGCCGATCCCCCTGCTGCCGCCGGCGACCACCACGCGCTTTCCCTTGAAACTGATCTGCATCGTTCTTCCTGCTACTGCCATGAATAATGGGGTCCCGTCATAGCACGGCCGCCGTCGGCCGCATGCAGGGATCCCGATCGTCAACCTGACTTGTTGATCTTCTTCACCTTCGCGTCGGTGGCCTCTATCGATGCGGCCAATTCCAGGATCGCTTTCGCAAGAAGGTCGGCGGCTTCCTTCGCGTCCCGAGATCGCTCGGCTCGAAGCGCGTAATTCCTGGCTGACGATAGTGACATCGGTGACGTGGCCTTTCCGCCGAAAAACCCGCCGGGCTGAGGCGGTGGATTTCCTTACGCACTACTTCTCGCGGCCTCTGCGGTGATCCACGAATGACCAAGACCTAACGGTCGGCGGTTAATATTTCTCCAGCCTGGATGACCTCGACGCCCGCAACGGCGGTCCGCTTGTGATAACGGACATCGTCAGGCCGCCTGCCAAAGTCCGCTTTGTGCCCACTAACGGAAGTGGAGTGTCTTCTATTCAAAGACCTCGTCGGCGCGAGCGATCAGCGTTGGTGAGACAGTGAGGCCAAGCGCCTTGGCGGTTTTGAGGTTGATGGCGAGCTCGAACTTGGTGGGCTGTTCGACGGGAAGGTCGGCGGGCCTCACCCCCCTAAGGATTTTGTCGACAAAGCTTGCAGCCCGAAAATACAGATCGGGATAGTTTACCGCGTAGGCCATCAATCCCCCGTTTTCCACAAAATCGCGTGAAGGATAGCTGGCAGGCAGCCTATTGCGGGCGGCAAAGTCGATGATCGTCTGTTGGTACGCTTGGGTCATGGCGTCTGCGCCAATGAGAAGCGCGTCGATATGGTGCTGGACCGCTGCTTCGAATGAGCTACGCAGGTCTTCCTCATTGCGGACGTCAAGCAGCACGGTCTGGAGAGCGAGGGAGCCCGCCGCCGTCTTCGTCTCTTCCCATTCAGGCGGACCCATTGGATTGCCGATATTATGAAGCAACCCCAAACGAGAGAGACTCGGAACCAACTCTTTAAGGAGTTCGATCCGTTTCCCTATTAACTCTTCGCTGAAGGTGGTCATCCCCGTTACGTTACCGCCGGGGTGAGCGAGGCTGGCGACGACGAGAAACGGTGCGCCCATCGCCGCCATCACCACCGGAATCGCTCCGGCTGTTTCTTTAGCCGCCTGAACGGCAGGTGTCCCTCTTGTCACGATCAGATCGACCTTGAGACGAAGCAGCTCGGACGCCATGTCAGGGAATCGCTCGGCGTGACCGTCCGCCGAGCGGTATTCGATGACCAGGTTTTGCCCTTCAACGTACCCGAGTTTCCGCAGCCCCTTGCGTAGCCCGTCGAGATTGGCGGCGTTCTGTGCCGCAGATATAGTTTCCAGAATCCCGATTCGATAGACCTTCCCCGCTTGTTGGGCACGCGATACGAGTGGCCACCCCGTGACGCCAACAAGTGCAACCAAAAATTCGCGTCGTTTCACTTGCTGTCCCTTCGGGATCGCTCAAGTCCGCGATCCAATATAACAGACTCCACCAGCGCTGTATGCACCTTCTGCCGATGTAATAGCGGACATGCGGGGAGTGCGGCGGCAGGTCCGAAAGGTGCCACCAGCCGACATCATTCAATCAGTTCAGTTGCCTGTGTGAGGAGCGCGTTCGGCACCGTAATGCCAAGAGCTCTTGCCGTCTTGAGATTGATGACCAAATCGAACTTGGTCGGCTGCAAGACCGGCAGGTCGGCAGGTTTTTTGCCCTTGAGAACGCGGCCAACGTAGATGCCCAGCTGGTGTTTCGCATCAGCGAAACTACCTCCATAACTGATTAACGCACCGGCAACGGCGTTCTGTTTGGCGGTGAATATCGCGGGCATCGCATGGCGGGCCAGCGCAGCGCTGAGACTGTCACTATTGCTTCCAAACAGGGTGTCCGCGACGACGAGCAGTGCGTCGACCCGCCTTTCCGCAAGGCTGGCGATAGTCGGCTCGAAGTCGCCTTCGGTGCTTGCAGTGACAATTTCGATCGGCACACCGACGGCATCGGCGAACGGTCGCCAGAACTTCTCATCGACCGGGTGGCTTGGATTTTGTGGATTGAGCAGCACTGCGAAGGCTCTCACCTTCGGCACCAACTCGTGGAGCATTTCGAATTGCTTCGCGAACAGATGGCTACCGAATATCGTCACGCCGGTGATATTACCGCCGGGCCGGTTGAGGCTCGCAACCAGGCCGGTTTCAACCGGATCGGCCCCGATCAGAAACACGATCGGAATCGTCTTCGTTGCCGCTTTGGCCGTAAGCGGTGAGGCGAAATTGCCGCTCGCGACGATGAGGGCCACTTGTCGGTCGATTAGATCGGAAGCAAGTGCGGGCAACCGATCATACTGCGCGTCCGCTCTACGGTATTCGATCGTGACGTTCCGCCCTTCGACGTAACCCAGCTCCTTCAGCCCGGCATGGAATTCTGCGGTAAGGGTCGTCGGGGAGGTCGCGGATCCGCTTTCGAGGACTCCGATGACCGGCATCGTCGACTTCTGCGCGTGAGCCGCGAGGGGCCAAGCCGCCGCAGCTCCGCCGACAAGCGTCATGAACTCGCGCCGCTGCATTGCCGACTATGCCTCGATGCTCTGAGCCTGAGCGTAAACAGGTTTTGCCATACAGTCCAACCGATTCAATGTCCGTTCAGGCATCAGGAGACATCCCGCTCCGGTGTGACAGAGCCATAACGGGTGGGCTATTCTCAAGCTCCCCGCCTGTCCGGCATCGCTCGCAGACCACGCCGTATGTGCCGACGATACCGAGCACGGCCGCTCGGAAGCAGCGGACCCCGCTTGACCGCCACTGCTATCTCAAGCGCACCGTGATCGAGCGAATGTTCTGCCGATGGAAGGACTTTCGCCGGATCGCGACCCGATATGACAAGCTCGCCAGGAATTCCTCGCTGGTATCTGTCTGGCGGCAGCAGTATCCTATTGACTGACGTAAGCACGCGCTCAGTGCCGTGCGCCATGTGGCGGGCTCATCGAATGAGGCGACGTCCCATTCTTGCTGCAGGCTGCATCGCGCTGCTCGCAATCGGGAGCACGGGCGCGGGGCAGGTCGCGGCAATAATCAACCCAGCGAATGAGGTTGTAACCAGGCTCTTCCCAATCGAAGCGCCGCCGGCAGCCGCCCAGTTCGGCTTTCAGCTCGACGGGATCGAGGTGCGCGAGAGTGAGGAGATTCCTGCCGCTGTTGCGAGGGCTAAAAAGCAAGGGGCGGACGCCCTCTATGTCATTGGCGACCCGATGTTTCACAGTCCGCCGAACCGCCTTCCCGATCTCGCAGCTGAGGTGAAGCTAACAGCAATCTACTTGCCGCGTGTGCTTGTTGAGGCCGGAGGGCTGATGTCTTAT